>JAVYMA010000022.1 GCA_038740345.1 Methanomassiliicoccales archaeon | reverse complement strand
TTTCATATGCCATACAAATCTTTATCTTAGGCATCCCTCCAAGAACATCCAATTTCGTAATCGCTAGAGAAGATACCCCATTAAGTTTAATGGCATGCTTGATCACGACCATATCCAACCAGCCACATCTTCTTGGCCTTCCTGTAGTGGCCCCATATTCGCCCCCTTTGGTTAATAGTCTCTTTCCTATCTCATCCGTTAGCTCAGTGGGGAATGGACCAGCACCCACACGAGTAGTGTACGCCTTCATCACACCGATCACCTCATGGATAGTCTGTGGGCCGATTCCCACACCTGTGCATATTCCCCCTGTTACGCAATTTGACGAGGTTACGTATGGATATGTTCCATGGTCAATGTCCAACATAGTGCCTTGTGCCCCCTCAAAAAGCACCTTTTTACCTTTTTTTATAGCATCATTGACCAAATTGGATGTATCGCAAATGTATGGTGCAAGTTTCTTCCCTTGGGTCAGAAGAAGATTTAGGGTATCTTCGATTGGTGGTAACTTATCTTCTCCTAGAGCAGCTATTTGATCGCGTTTAATGTCATAAATCAGTTCTAATCTCTCTCTAAGATACTCTTCTGACTCTAAAAGATCGCACATTCGCAATCCATGGCGAGCCACTTTGTCTGCATAACAAGGGCCAATCCCTCTTCCTGTGGTCCCTAATCCTTTTTTTCCCTTGACCTTCTCTTCCAATCCATCCATCATTCGATGGTGGGGCATGACGATATTGGCCCGATCAGAAATGCGCAACCCCTCCACACTCCGCCCGCTTGCTTGGACCTTGGACATCTCCGCCTCCAAAGCTTCGAGGTCGACCACAACGCCATTTCCGATGACATTTATGATTTTGGGCCTAAGAATTCCGGAGGGCAAGAGGTGTAGGGCGAACACCTCCTCACCGATTTCAATTGTATGACCTGCGTTGGCTCCACCTTGGAATCTTACCACCATATCGGCATTCTGAGCCAGATAGTCTGTGATCTTACCCTTGCCCTCGTCACCCCATTGCATACCGATGACTGCGAGCGTGCTCATGCCCTCACCGCGCTGGCATCCGACAGGGCATAAATAAACCGTTCGGTCATTCAAATCTGGCTCATCAAATATAGATTTTTAATCTTTTCAATTGGCAGATCGGTAAGGAAGCCGGTGGGTGAAAAGTGAGTCCTGGAAGCTCTACCGACTGAATTAAGCCTCCGCAATAGTTCTTCTAAAGGAAGAGGGGAAGTCTTGAGCAATGAAGAGATCTCATTGTTCTCGTAGAAAAATGGTATGTTAAGTTCTTGTCTCCAAATATGTATGTATTTGGCGCATCTACCTGGTTCGGCAAGGTCCTCTGCTGGTTTCATTGAGTTAATGAGCTCTTTATCCTGCAATGATCCCAGCCACAAGGGTCCGCAAAGACCTTCTGCCTGCCGTGTCGAAAGCAAACGCTCATGGCTCGACTCATTGAATCCTACATAACCCAGGTTTTCCAGCGCAGCATCCGCAGCGGATGCTCCTTCATTTAATCGAATAAAGCAACGAAAGTAGTGATCGGCATAGAAACATAAGATCGGTCTAACACCTTTATCGAATTGAGCTGCTTCACGGGCTAGATACCCCAACATTATCCGTAAACCTGTTTCATGACAGAAAAGATTGCGTAAAGGCGATGCCATATAACGGCGAATACATTTTTTCTCATGGGTGCCAGATAAAGTAGCGGTGTCAGTAGCAGTAATGGCTAGTATTCCTCCTCGCTTTAAACCTTGAAAGGAAGCATGAATAAATGGAACCGGTGAGCCAAACGGGTCAATATCGATGTAATCATACATGTGCTTAGCTAAATGGCATCTTAGATCCTCATTGCAGGCTTGGCAATTTTTCAATGAATTAAGAGAGATGTTTGCTTGGATATATTGAAAGGCGCGAGGATCTTTATCGTTCAACACCATCTCGAAATCTCCTGGGCTTTCATTTACGATACGCAATCCTCTTGCCCCGGTGGCAGCCATGGCATCCAAGCAGATACCTTTAAATCGAAGGGCGCGGAAAAGCATCACTGTGACATCGCGATTGAAAGCCATTTGAGAGTTAAAAAAAACCTGCCCTAAGCGCTTGCCCGGTCCTTTTTGTGAATGCTCCTTAGGAATCAGCAATTTAGTTTTTCCCTCAATAATCTCTATTGAGTCCCTGATCACATTCAAAGCAGCTCTCCCTTCATGAGTTTCATTATTTTATAGGGAAGAAGATTTCGGTTAATAGGGGTGACTTCTAATATCCTAACATCATCCCTTCTCCGAATATCCTGGAGTAATGGATTGCGTGATTTTTTATGCAGGGTAAGGATCATAGGCTTCTCCACTTCCAGCGCGAACTTAACTGCTGAAACGAAGCGGTCGGATTCCACTTCCATTTTCCCAACTTCATCAATTACAATGACGTCAGATTCCTCGCAGGCTCTCATTAGAGCATTGACTCCGATATTTTCGAGCACGCTCAAATCAACCCCGAACTTTCCCACCATGAACTTACTTTGAATATTAATATGGGCCAGCACTGCCTTTTCCTTAGTCCTCCAATCTATTATTGAAAATCCTACCCTACGATTATCCTCCATTATTGGCTCAGTAATCATTCCTCCAACTTTCATCTCTTCCGATTCTAACATTTCTATGACTTTCAGAAGAGCATGAGTTTTCCCTGCGCCAGGCAGACCAGTGATCCCGATTTTAATGTTGTTCATCCTTTCACCGAAGGGAGCGACATCCAGAAGTTTTTTCGCTCAAACAGGTTAGAATGGGGATATGGATTTTCTTACTTAACTACCTTTGTCCTCGAAAATGTTTAACACAGAAAACACTGGCAATAGACGATATATTCCAAAGGGACTCTTCACTCACACAATGAAAAATCGCGAAAGTAGTCAGGCTTGGAAGCAATTGAAGAGAGAATTGCTTACAGTTTCCTCGATCTTGGTCATTATAGGATTTGCAATGATAGCGCTCTCAGCTCTGGCTAGAGAACTGTTGTGTTTTATATCGGGTCTTTCATTCTCTGTGGTAGCAGCTTTTATATTTATCTTACGCCCCTGGAATTATTTACGAAGACTTGAGACGCTTATTCATATTCATAAAAGGCGACTTTATTTAGAGGTCGTTTTAAAATCGTCTTCAACAAAGAATTCGATAAATGACAATAAAAACAAACAGAAAGATGATTCAAATGAAAAATGAGTATAATATAAAATATTGATTTGTGAAAATTAGTCGAGCTCCTCTACGGAGCTTACAAACATTAAAGGATAATGAAGTTCTTTAATATATCGCATCTCTGCTACGACCCTGACATTTTCTATCTGGATTTCTAGAATCACATCTAGCATGTTGCCTGTCAAGGTTTGATAATCATACTCGTCCTTTTTACATCTGAGAGCTTTACGATCTATATTCACCTTTATGCCTCTGACAAAGGGCTGAACCTTGACGCCATCTTCTATAGCCCTCTCAAGGATGTCAACATTAGCGGAACAAACAGGTGTACCTACAAATTGATGGTATATGGTCCCTAGTTTAATTCCCGCCTCGAAGATTGCTCTCTCTTTAAGGCTGCAATTGAAGTATTTGCTAGCCAGCTGCTCGCGTAGACTGCTCATAATTTCATCTCCCTAATTGATAATCATTTTGGCATCTAAAACGACATATCCCTTTTCCCGCAATATGATTGGATTGAGATCTAATTGCTCCAAGTCTTTTAGCTCTTCCACCCAAGATGACATTTTCAATAGAAGGTCAATGAAAGCATCCTCATCAGCCCTGAAACCTCGAAACCCTTCAAAATATGAGTTAAGCCTTGTCTCCTCAATCATCTCCAAAGCATCCAATCGGGATATGGGAAGTTTTCTGAAAGAGACGTCTCGAAAGAGCTCGGTCATGACGCCTCCAAGTCCAGTCATTATGCTCATTCCAAAGCTTCGATCTCTAAATAGTCCGACGATGGCCTCCGGGCCTGTTTTTTCCATGCTTTCGACCAAAACCTTTCCCTGAGGAAATCGTGATATGATTTCATCATATCTGGCCACAAGCTCTTGTGGTGTGCTCACATTGAGAAATACACCTCCCACCTCGGTCTTATGCAAAATATCTGGGGAGCTCACCTTTACAGCCAACGGATAACGTAAAGATATCCTGCTCAACTCCTCTCTTGTGGGAAGCAGAAAATCAGTCGTGGTTATACCACGGGAACGGAGCATCTCCTTAACCTCTGCTTCTGATAGCGTCTTTAAAGGCTGCGACATGCGTGTCATTCATGCATTCTCCGAAGATTGATTAATTCCTTCTTATGCGATTTCTCTTTTCAGCCTTCTTTAACAGCTTCTTTGCCTAAAGCCAAACCCTCGTTAAAAGCGCGTTCATTCATTTCAAAAGCACCCAAAGGGCTAAGGTCAAATATCGCCTTTATCAAAGCTTCCTTAGAGGCTAAATTGGATATGTATGCCAGCGCTCCAAGCATAATCATGTTAGCCGAAGATATTACTCCGATTTCATCGCTTCGTTTAAGGGCTGGAATCTCATAATGAGTAATTTGTGGTCTGCTTCCTACGGCTTCTTCCTCCAATATTATTATGCTTGCCTCGTGAGCGCTCTCAATATATTTCTCATAAGCTGGCTGGGACATAATGACAAGAAAGTCCACCTTCTCTGGAAAAGGATAAAAATTGGGCACGTCCGATATAACGACGTCACATTTTGAAGTCTCTCCCCTTGCGGCAGGACCATAGGATTGAGTTTGGATAGCATATAACTCCTGACCATTTCGTCTCTCATACAGTGCCACAGCTCTGGCTAGCACGATTCCAGCAAATATCATGCCTTGTCCGCCAAGTCCAGCCAGGCGTACTGATTTCTGCACTTGCCTATCACCTTTATAACTCCTTTTAAAAATATTGATTATAAGTATAATATCTTATATGAAAATAGGTATGGCATTTCATAATTGTAAAAAGCTCATGTCATGCGGTTAAATCTGTTCAATTTTAAACCGGGATTTTGATGCAGTTAGAATAAAATATTGTCGAGATGTTGGCTTAATCGACGAAATGGGATAATTGAATGATAACGGTCCTCTATGTAGACGATGAGCCATCGTTGCTTGAGTTGGCAAAGGAATTCCTGGAGAGAGATGGCGACATCAGAGTGGTTACTAGCGATTCAGCAATGGATGCACTCGTAAAATTGGAAGCCTTGGAAATAGATGCCATAGTGTGTGATTATCAGATGCCGCTTGTCGATGGGATTAATTTCCTTAAGACAGTGAGGCTGCAGGGGCGGAAATTACCTTTTATTCTGTTCACTGGCAAGGGAAGGGAAGATGTAGTTATCGAGGCATTGAATAACGGCGCTGATTTCTATCTTCAGAAAGGGGGAGATCCAAAGGCTCAATTTGTTGAGTTAATTAACATGATCAAACGCTCAGTGGAACAGCGTGAAGCCTCTGAGAGTATAGAGGAATCTGAGCAAATATATGAAAAGCTCTTTAAAGAAAACATAGAAGGGATGCTCCTCATCGATCCCGTCACTGGCGTTATAATAGATGCTAATGGAGCAGCGGTTAGCTTATTTGGTTATAGTTATGAAAGCTTAGTAGGAATGCATATCTCAAAGCTCAGCCCTAACATCGTGGACGTTGAAAACTTCAGGAAATGGCATGATGGCATAGGTAAAGGTGTTAAGGTGCAGGGCCTAGCCCTATTGGCAAATGGCGAGACTCGAGAAGTAGAGATATTTTCAGGAATGTTAAAAATCAAAGGGAGAAGGCTAGGATATGCAATGATTCATGATGTAACTGAGCTTTGTCGAGCCCATCGGCGCGAGCACCGGATGTCTATAATATTCAAGACGATGAGCTTTGCTAGCTTAGTTATTTTACGTGCTAAGAGCGAGATAGAGTTGCTGATTAATATCTGCAATGGTTTAGTGAAGGAGGGCGAATACTGTGCTGCTTGGATAGGGGATTTGGATGAATCAAGCGCTCCGAGGGAGATTGTACGTTCTGAAAGCGAATTGATTTCTAGAGAAGGCAAAACTATTTTTGAAAAGAATATTCTCGAAAAGATATTGAGAGATGTTTATCGTACATCATCAAGAGTTCTTTATATTTTAAATAATGAAGAAAAATCGAGTAAGAGGATTTCGTACTCAGCTTATCCTATAGTAATAGAGAACAAAGTTAAAGCGGTTCTCATTGTAGCCGCTAATCGTGCAGATATGGAGAAAGAGGAAGTCCTTATACTTGAGGAGCTGGCCGAGAATATCTCTCATGCTATAAAAGAGATTTCAGACAGGCAACGCATAATAGAAGAAGCAGAAATTAAAGCCGCAGAGGAAAGATTATGGTCCACCGGAAATAAGCTTCGTGCGATAATTCAAACCTCACCCATGGCCATCGTGACTTTAGACCCAGAGGGTAATGTTTTGACATGGAATCCTGCTGCCGAGAAAATATTCGGTTGGGACTCCGAAAAATGTGAAATTTTTAAATTGCCTTTAAAAGAGAACATCGAGACAAAAAACGTTTTCCATAGAATGTTGCGAGGCGAAAATATTTATGATTTTCCCTTTAGCTTTGAGGGTCGAACGATCAATATTTGTAGTGCTCCGATTTTAGATCAGGAAGGTCAAGTGTCTTCGATAATTATAGTGGCATCGGATATCACAGAACGTAAGGCAATGGAAGACAGGCTTCTTCAGCTAAATGATATATTGCGGCTTGTTAATCGTATCCTTCGTCATGATACGCTGAATGAACTCATGGTACTTTCAGGTTCTTTAGAAATGTACCAGCGCACTAAACAGGAGAGGTTCTTGGATACAGCCACGAAGGCAGTCAATAGATCTGTGGAAATGATTCGCCGCATGAAGGAACTTGAATCTCTGGTCGTATCGGGTGGCTCTGTCAAACTTTATGATCTTAAGCAAACGGCAGAAAAAGTTCTCCGTGGATATATGGTGGATTTCAATGTAGAGGGAGAAGGAATGATTTATGCAGACGATGCTTTGCCATCTGCAATAGACAATATTGTTCGCAATGCCATGATTCATGGCAAGGCAGATCATATAAAAGTTAAGATTTGGAATGAGAATGGACAGGTGATATTGCGCATCGCTGATGATGGAATAGGCATACCAGATTCTATTAAGCCTCGCATTTTCGAAGAAGGGTTCAGCTACGGAGGAAACGCAGGCACTGGGCTGGGTTTGTATCTTGTTTCAAAAGCGATAGAGAGATATCGGGGGAATGTGCGCGTAGAGGACAATGAACCTCGGGGAACTGCATTCGTCTTTACATTTCCAGGGGCTCAATAACAGAATTTAAAATTAAACAATATCTTCAAAAAAAGAATTTTATAAGGATCTAATATAAACTATCGGATGTCTATATATTAAAGGCGAAAGCTTAGCGCCCTTCAAAAAATCAAAAATAAATAAACAAGCAGCAGGTCCCCCTTCATTTTTTGACATTATGGAGCCTTTCAAAACGCAATGGTAATCACTTTTTCATTTGCCCATTATGAACTAGGAAAGATATGAGATTTTAGAGTTCACACTTCGCTTATTTTCAAATATTCAAGGATTGCTTGGACAGGTCTATCATAACAGGTCATCTAAGCTTCAGAAGTTCAAATCCCGTTTGAACATCTAATTCCCTTCGAGCATTAATTCCAGTCAGCTCCACTATGACTACTTCCGCTACTTTCCATATCCGAACACCTTTGCGCACACAACCAGTCACAGTGCTGTGCGCTCTGCCACAAGCAATGTGCATATGCAATACAGGTTTTCCCTGATCATTCAAGAATATCGTGCCAACGCCTTCCATTTCGAAAACTTGATCAAGTCCCTGCTCCATCGGGAGGATAGGTAACACTTCATCATTATCAGGTCCTACAATTAATAAGCTCCCTTTGTTCGCGGCACCTACTATAGTAACTATTCCAGCCTCAATGCGTTTATCGGCCGCGAATCTTTCTACCTCCTCATGCAAAATTTCTCCATCTTCTAATCTGAGTACAAAAATCCTTCCAATTTTACCTTGCGTGTATTTCATAATATTAACCCAAATCAGGATTATTAATCATAAACAATATACTCTGATTTTTTTTATTATGATTCATTTCTAAGGTTTTTCTTTTTGAGGCATCTGAAATTAAAAAGAATTCTTAACTCTTAATTTTATTTAACACCTTTAAATATGAATTTTAAAAAAATAATTGTTAACAGATAATTCATCAATTATAATTTTATTTGTTTATCATAAAACCTCATATCTCAAAAGTTTTTAGTGGGAATTAAAAAAGCAAAATAATTAAAAGGTCAGAATATGTTTTTTGTATTATTTTGATTCAAAATGTTTATATATAAATTAAATTTCTATTAATATAATGTAAATATTATTCAAAAAATTTATTTGATTTGAACATCAATTTATAATCCATCCTTTTTTAATTATATGTAATATAATTTTATTACAAAAAAATTAGCTGAAAAAGTCGAAGTAGGTTCCTTCAATTTCACATCATTATTTTTGGAAAATTTTATTGAAAACTTAAAAGTATTATATATTGGTGACATCTTGAGTGGTGTTAAGGTCGCCATATCGTTAGATAGCAATCGAATAAGAGCCATAATAAACGTCGCGAAAGCTATAGGACTCCCAAATTTTGAAAGAAAAGACGTTCTAATCAAACCAAATTTCAACACTAGTGATCCAGCTCCAGCCTCCACTCATATCGATACGTTAAAAGCAATTGTGGGGATAGTTAAGAAAGATTCACCTTCAAGTGTGGTTGTAGCTGACAGAAGCGGACCCATGAGTACTAGGCAAGTATTTTTCGAAAAGGGCATTTTCGATTACGGTAAAGAGGAAGGATTCTCTTGTCTAATCTTTGATGAAATGCCTGACGAGAATTATCGAAAGATACAGCCACCAAGCTCTCATTGGAAAGACGGTTTCCTATTCGCCAGGCCAGTCCTACAAGCAGACCGAGTTGTTTGCTTATGTTGTCTTAAAACTCACCAATATGGAGGGCATTTTAGCATGTCCTTAAAGTTGACTACTGGCATGGTGCATCGAATGAATATGGATGAGCTTCATACCTCCGCATATCAAAGAGAAATGATCGCAGAAATGAACTATGCTTACGAACCCGATCTCATAATAATGGATGGAGTAGAATCGTTTTATACAGGGGGACCGATGCGAGGGGCAATATGGAGGGCGAATCTTACGCTAGCCTCTAAGGACCGTGTCGCTATAGACGCTGTAGGGGTGGCTGCATTAAAGATGCACGGTACAACACCCGAAATAGAGCGTCGTCCTGTATTCATGCAAGATCAAATAAAAAGAGCAGCAGAGTTAGGTCTAGGAGTGAGAGAAGCTAAAGAGATAGAGCTAGTACCCTTGAATAAGGAGGCAGAAGAGATAACATCGCTGATCGAGGATCAATTAATGGCTTAGTGTTCATAACTTTATTTTGAAAGCGTGATTTACGGTAGAAATTTTTATGACTATGTTTTAAGGGCAATTTATCCTGAAAATTAGAAACACGGAAGCATATTTTATATCTTAGAAAAAAAGCTCAATTAACGTTTATTTTCGTTCAACGCATCAGTGCCAGAATAAAAAATTAAATGAATATTAAGAGGATAGAAAACCTCCTAAATTAATCTTATCAAGCAATAAGTCCATAAGGAGGACGATCTCGCTCTACAAATTCACCTATTGTGACCCTACCCTCTAAGTTCAAATCCATCATATCTAGACCCCAGGCCTTGCCTTTTTCACGCCTAACTGTTATTATTTTTAGCCATTCGAACATTTGATTAGGCTCTGGCATACGATTTCTCCTGCCAAATGAAGTAGGACATGGAGATGCCACTTCAATGAAGGAAAATCCTTTTTTCCGCATTCCTCTTGACATGCTTGCTATCAATTCTTTTACATTTCGGACTGTCCAGCGAGCAACATAATTAGCTCCTGAAGCAACTGCTAGTTCGGCTAGGTCGAAGGGATATTCTTTGCTTCCATAGGGGGTAGTCGTTGAGTACGCCCTATAAGGCGTCGTAGTTGATACCTGCCCTCCAGTCATACCATAGATGAAATTATTGATGCATATGACATTAATATCTACATTTCTTCTCGCCGCATTGATGAAATGATTTCCACCAATGGCACCGATATCTCCATCCCCGGAAAATACGATCACATTAAGGTCAGGATTGGCCAATTTGATGCCCGTCGCTACTGGCAGAGCTCTCCCATGGGTTGTATGTATGCTATCCGCTCTGATATAACCAATAATCCTTGATGAGCAACCTATGCCTGAGACAAAAACGGTTTTATCTTGATCCATTCCAACCTGGTCAAATGCTCGATAGAAGCAATTCATTATCGTGCCTATACCGCATCCCGGGCAAAACATATGCGGCCACCTATCCTCTCTAAAAAGGTCAAAAAATTCCATCACTCTTCCTCCAGATACCGAGCAAGGCGTTTAGGAGATGGGACTTCCCCCCCAACCTCTGAAAATAATCTTACCTTAGGATGTCCAGCCATACAGGCAGCGATCTTAACGTTATTGAATACTTGGCCCATATTCATTTCTACCACTATCAATTCTTTGCTCTCTGAGATTAAATTACTCAATTTTTCATATGGAAATGGCCATAATGTCTTAAGGATTATAAGACCAACATCCTCCCTCATGTGCATGACTTCCCAAGAGGGAAAGACCGAGGAGCCATAGCTTATAAGCATGTACTTTGAACCAGGTTTATACGCATCCACCATGCATATCTTATCTTTGTTAATCGATATTTTTTCATGCAAACGATTGACCAGCTCATTATGCACCTCAGGGTCATCTGAGGGATATCCAGTTATATCATGAGAAAGACCAGTAACATGGACTCTAGCCCCAGTCCCGAATATTGGCATTTTAGGTACCAGTGTTTCATCATAAGCGAACCCGTCGTGCCACACCTTATCCTCGCGGATTTTCCTTTCACACACTTCTATACTCTCTGGAACTGAGAATTTAGCTCTCATATGACCGATCTCTGCATCGGAAAGAATAATTGATGGAACACGATATTTCTCAGAAAAATTGAATGCCTCTATCGTCAAATCGAACATGTCCTGCACATTAGCAGGAGCCAATACAATGGTGGGGTAGTCCCCATGAGAGCCATATTTCGCTTGCATCACGTCTCCTTGACCAACTTTTGTTGGCAATCCAGTCGAAGGCCCCCCCCTCATAACATCAATTACGACCAGAGGTGTCTCCGTCATTGCTGCATACCCAATACTCTCTTGCATTAGAGAGAACCCCGGTCCTGAAGTAGCTGTAAGAGCCTTAGCTCCCGTCCACGCTGCTCCTATGCAAGCAGATATCGATGCTATCTCATCTTCCATTTGGAGAAATATTCCCCCTTCCTCTGGTATCCTTAACGCTAATCCTTCAGCTATTTCCGTAGACGGTGTTATTGGATACCCCGCATAGAAACGCAAACCTGCATGGAGGGAGGCTTCGACACAAGCTTCATTTCCTTGCATAAAGTAAGTTCCAGGGGGCAATTTCATCTCGAAACCTCCTCATCCCAAAAAAGGGCCTGGTCAGGACACGTCAATATGCACATTTCGCAAACTGCATTTCTTTTGGTTTTACGTTTAAAATTAGGACATCTCTCTGGGTGTTTAACTTGAGGTAAAATGTAGCCTCTTTCACTTATTTCAGAGCCCTTTTCAAAGACTTTATTAGGGCAAACAACCACGCACAGATTGCAACCCTTGCAATATTTTCGATTAGTTTTTATTAACATCAGATATTTTTCTCCTTGAATATCAATCGTGCCTATTTCAAATATAATTTTGTTGTTTTCTAAAAATCCATAATATCAAGTTTAATCTATCGCCAATACTTTATACATACAATTTGTTTTTACAATCTAATGTCCTTGGTCTCTCGCATTATGCATTTGAAAAGGGAGCGCAATGCTGTCATTCTTGCGCACAATTATCAGATGCCCGAAGTCCAAGATGTGGCAGATTTCGTGGGTGATTCGCTGGGTCTTAGCATTCTAGCATCTGAGGTTGATGCGGAGGTGATAGTGTTTTGTGGCGTAGATTTTATGGCGGAAAGTGCCAAGGTCCTTAATCCGAAAAAAACAGTGCTTCTTCCTGAACCCGAAGCACAGTGCCCTATGGCTGCTATGATAGACGTGAAGGGTCTAAAGACCTTCAAGGAAAAACACCCCGACGCTGAAGTTGTTGGGTACGTTAATACCTCAGCCGCCACAAAGGCAGAGATGGATATTTGTTGCACTTCTTCAAACGCGGTTAAAGTTGTCTCCTCTCTCAAATCGGAAAAGATATTGTTTGTCCCTGATGAAAACCTTGGATATTGGGTGCAAAAATCTCTGCCTAAAAAAAAGTTGATACTATGGCCAGGTTTCTGCCCCATTCACAACTCTGTAACACGGGAGGATGTGTTAAGGGAGAAGCTTCGGTACCCACAAGCCAAGGTTCTTGCTCATCCTGAATGCAGACCAGAGGTATTGGATTTAGCAGATGCGGTGAAATCGACTGAAGGCATGATTAAGTATGTCCGAGATTCTTCAGATTGGGAATTTATAATAGTAACTGAGCGAGAGCTGCTTCACAGACTTAATAAAGAAGCACCTGGTAAAAGATTCCACTCCATCCCTGGAATGATATGTCCAAACATGAAACGGATAAGCTTGGGTTCAATAATTCATTCTTTAGAATATATGAAAGAAGAGATTATCCTACCTGAAAATGTTATGTCACGTGCTCGTAAGCCATTAGAACGTATGATGGCTGTAGGTAGAGGAGATTAGAAAACTTAGCAAAGCCCTGTTTCTCATATGCGTTCTAACAAAATCAAGATCAAATACGTCGATTTGTTTTACTAATATCATTCATATAATGCTTTAGTTATACAAATATTTGAAAATATTATTTTATTATTGATTTAAAAACATTCTTCCATATTAAAAAATGCTTCAATATTTTTTACTCAAAAAGTGACATCCTGTTGTTTTTTTAATCTCCTTTTGGTTAAAGCCTTAATTCTTACGTACTTCTAATATAATTACTATAATTATTATTTTATTGTCTTAAATCAAATTAATTCTTTGATTTAAGTCAGAAGGCGATATTTAATGCTGAATATATAAAATAAATTCCGAAGATCAACATTATTGCACCAGAACTTAAAAATAGCCATTTATGATTTTCTTTGGCCCACAAACTTTTTGACCGGTTTACGGAAAAGGATACAAGCAAATACCAAAGTAAATCCGTTCCAACATGCACTCCGATGAATAGAGGGAGCATAATCCAGCCAAACGTAACAGCTCCTGCAACTAATGCAGCACCCGCTGTAGCCCACCATATTAACCAATATGGATTGGCTAGAGTCATTATAAGACCCGAACCCATTGCCCCAGAATGTCTCGAAGGGCAATCTGAAATGTACGTTTTTCTAGATTTAATTAAATCACTCCCCATGTATAAAAGAACAACACCCCCTACTGTGGCTACTACAACAAATACAATGTCACTTCTCAATATAGTGCCAAATCCCAAAAAAATCGCAATTATTAAAGGAGCTTCTATAATGGCATGTCCGACTGAAATCTTGACACCAGCTTTTGGGTCTTTGTAACCTTTGCAGATGGTGGTTGCGAGTAAAGGTCCCGGGGCCATTACGCCGCTTAATGAGATTAGGGCTACCATTCCCAAATAAATAAAGGCATCAAACTCGTTTGGCATTAAGTGGAATAATTAAATTTCACGTATTAAGGCTTCGACTGTGTAAAATCGATTAATTGAATTTCTATTTCATAATTTTTAAAATGTTGTATAAAAATTTAATACATTTAATAGATTAGAATTTAAACAGATTAACAGTATGATAATGGAAGAAATTCGATGGTTAATCTAAGTCACTTTACAATTAACCTTGTTCTAGAATTAAAAGACTCTATTTGAGTTAATATTTAATTAATGATTTTATATAAAATAATTAAACATTATCAAATGGTTAAATGAACCAAGGTGATGTTCGCTCCACGTATTCCTTTGGTTCAAATTCGCGAATTGTTAGTCCTTCCACATCGATTATGTGTACACTGTGTATTCTAGCATTTACTATTTCCTCGTCTGAGACGGGAGGATTTGAATAATACATATCGCAATAACGCTTTATCACTGATATTTCTGACTGCTCTCGAAAACGAGCTGGTTTAATCAGCATAGCTGGAATCGGCATGATATAGTGTGCTGGTGCGCCCAATGAGAATTTATTACAATAGCTCGAATATCGTGCAATTTTACTTGCAATTCGAGCCTTGATATAATCTATAGGATCTAAGGCATGTGATGGCGGCACATAACCAGTTTCTACTTCTACAATTACAGTGCCCATTCCTTTAATGGCATACACATCGCATGTAAGGCCAGAACCCAAAGAATGCTCCAGTGAAACCTCATATCCATTTTCAATCAGATACTTTGCCACTACCAGTTCCAATATCGAATGATTTATTTTTAGCATATTTCGTTCGCGTAGGTCTTTGAGCTTTTGAGCCAGCAATGGTATTTGTCTCTGTATCTCAGGAGTTTTGTCTAATAGTATCCGCTGGATTAGAATATCTACATCCCTTTCATAGACGTTTTGAGATTCATGCCTTTTTTTAGGCCCTAGTGTCAAATCTTCTCTATGTGCCATCTCAATCTTCCACAGAGAATATTTTTTAAGATTAACTATTTACACTCTCGACTAATTATTAAGGTAAGGGTGGAGCGAATACCAGTAATCCTTCGCAATTTGGTCGTTATTGATGTCTCTAAATTTTCCATACTATCCGCACTTACCTTTGCTACTAAATCATAAACACCGTAAACAATGAAAGCCTCTTCTATTTCTGGTAGTTTGCAAAGCTGGTCGAGGATGTCTATCTCTTTTCCGATCTCAGAATTGATTAAAACCAATGCCGACGGCATTTTGCTCGCAAGTAATATATTGTAAACGTATTAGATATCAATTTATTGCTTTGCTATTATGAATTTGAAATCGCCAACGGATAAATAATATAAATCATCTGAGCCAAATTGCAACCCGGTCATTCAATGAGATATGAACAGGATGAAGAAAAGAGGGTCAGCTGAAACATTTGGATGATGAACCCTATGAGTGCAGACTGTTCTAATTGAATTAAAATGGCCGGGTTGCATTGGTTGTTAAGGGATATGGCTTTTATATGCATAAGTTAAGAAATAAAAGCTTCATATAGTGAAGAGCCTCCAGACTAACTCTAATTATTAATACTTGAGGCAACACTATTGTAAATAGGATGCTATGATGGATTTGGCTCCTTGCGGAAAGTTATGCAAAAAGTGCGAGGCCTTCGGTAGGTCTTGTGAAGGGTGTTCTAGAGAGATGAATCTATCTTTTTCTTATAAATGTAATAAATATTCTTTACTTGATAATAATAAACACCAAACATGGAAAATATCCTATGATAGAGAGATAGGGGAAAAGATACTTTGCCCACTTCTTATCATCAAAAGTACTGAAAAAATTATTGACTACTCGCATGTGCTAGATACTCCTGTACAATAAGGTTAACCCTTTTCATAATTTTATTAAGAAACTAATTCATTGTCAGTAATTGGGCTTTTAGCGAATGCGTCGAACGCATATCCTCGCCCCAGGACTTTCTCCATTTGAGACATATCTCTTTCTTAGAGAGAGATAAGTAACTTGCGAGTCATCAGGAATTAATATGTCAGCTAAGCCATCCAGGAGGGCCCTAGCTAACTTGTCTAGATCAGGCCTTCTGGTGTTCATTCTAACCCTCTTTGGAAGGCTTTTCGGTCGCGAAAATAAAAAGAGAGCTTCAACTTCATACGCGCACTCTTTATCTGAGCAGAAGAATGAGAAATCTCTGCTTTCGTTCGCGCGTTGTGCTTCCATGGCCACACGTAGCTGCCACTGCTTAGTGTTCTTATTCGAAGCTGTAGTTACGACTCTGTCTAGTTTCTTCACATAAAAAGAGCGGGTGCTCCCTTTAGGTTGAGGTTCGCCCGCCACGAAAAAAGTAATACTATCCTCTTCTACCCTTTCGCTAAGCTCTAGATCATCCATGGGGCTTCGGTCATAATCTTGCATATCCTAACCCCCATTTACTACATCCTTTCTCTTCAAGCCTTTCATTTGATTTAGGGCTTAAGCCGATTTCTATCTCGTGGGAATAATATAGCTTCTCTAATGTTGGGAAGGTCTAGGATTTTTTGAATAAGCCTTTCAATGCCGAGTCCCCAACCACCGTGAGGTGGCATTCCGAATGCGAACGCGTCCGTATAAAACTTAAAATCATTCGGGTCTAAACCCTTCTTTCTCATTCTATCCAATAATCTATCAAATCTATGCTCTCTCTGCCCTCCAGAAGCTATCTCTTGACCACGATAATCCAAGTCGAAAGAATAGGATAAGGGTGTACCTTCTTTTTCCATTATGTAAAACGGTTTCGACTCTTCTGGGTATTCTGTTATCCAATATACATCGTATCCTTTATCCGCCATAATTTTACCTAATATCTTCTCTCCCTCTGTTCCGAGGTCATCTCCCATTTTTACAAAGAAACCCTCATCATCCAACATATCTATTGCACTTGAATATGTAATCACTGGGTACGGACTCCTTGGCACTCGCACTTCTACATCCATTTTGGTTAAATGCTCGATAGCTTCTGCAGCAATTTTTTTAATTGTATACTGCACACATCCTTCCAAGACCTCAAGAATATCTTTCATAGAGGTTATATGGGCTACCTCTCCATCAAAAGATATGAACTCTGACACATGGCGCACGGTGTCTGAGGGTTCAGCGCGAAATGCGGGACCAATTTCATAGACTCTATCCAGGCCGGTAGACATTAGGATTTGCTTGTACAATTGAGGGCTCTGAGCTAGGTATGCTTTTTTTCCGAAATAGTCAATTTCGAAAAGAGTTGCGCCCCCCTCTGCTCCCGAGGCTACAATCTTTGGAGTGAAGACTTCTACGAAGCCATTTTTTAAAAGATATTCATCAATAAACCTCAACGCTAGAGATTTTATTTCAAAAATTGCTCTGACCTCAGGCTTCCTGAGATCCATAAATCGATTGTCAAAACGAGTATCGATTTCTACTCCTACTTTATCCACTACACCCATGGGCAATGGTGATTGGGCTTTACTTAATATCTCCAATGAATTAGGAAGAATTTCAAAACCTGATTTAGCTTGGTCACTTTTCTTCAACACACCAGAAATTCTTATCACACTTTCTCTAGATAAAGTAACAAAGGCATGGAATAGTTCTGGATCAATTTTTTTCTTAAGGACGGTGATTTGGACGGTTCCATAGCGATCCCTTAGGATTATGAAAGCTATTCCTCCAAGAGAGCGAACTTCTTGTACCCAGCCTTCAATTATGACCTCTTTTTCTGAATATTCAAGCCCGAGGTCTTTCGAGTATTTTGCATTCAGAGACATAAATACCATGCCGCGGATTATCCTAGCTGTATTTAATTAAATAGCTGGAATACCTTCATTTAAAGGAGATTAAAACGTTCCGACATCTAATCTTAATGTTCGGCAAGTTTATAATATGATTCTATTCAATTACGCCCCTCATGTCCGTCAAAGTCTCCATCAACCAGGATGAATGTACCGGTTGTGGCCTGTGCTACAATGACGAATGCCCTGATATCTTTGAGGAAGGTGAGGGAGGCAATTCCCAGTTGAAGGCACCCTTCCGCAAAGGTAGCAATTATGTCGGAGAAATCCCGGATGACAAAAAAGGATGTGCACAGAACGCAGCTGATGCTTGCCCTGTTTCAGCGATTTCGCTAGGCTGAGAAATAAAATTTTTCAACCTTAAAACCAATTGCTTTCAATAGGTAGGATGCCAAAAGTCATCCTGACCTATCATCTTAATTTTGCCACGTCCGAGAAAGAGGTTGGTGAAGTATTTTATATAGCCATGGCATTCTTCAAGCGATAAGGCAAGGAATGCATATGCCAGATAAGGTAACTGTTTCTGTAATTAAGGCGGATGTAGGATCTGTTGTCGGACACTCGCGACCTCATCCTAAGATGATGGCGAAATGTGAGGATGTCTTGCGAGATGGGGTTAGGTCTGGCATATTGAATGATTTCTATGTCACCAGAGTGGGGGATGATATTAACCTATATATGACACATAACAAAGGCGAGAACAATGCTGACGTTCATGGTATTGCGTGGGAGGCCTTTAGCCAAGCATCGAAATTAGCTAAATCCATGAAGCTGTATGCAGCTGGACAAGACATCTTGAAAGATGCTTTTTCTGGAAACGTTAGGGGCGCAGGTCCGGGTGCGGCGGAGATGGAGTTCGTAGAGCGTAATTCCGAACCCGTTTTATTTTTCATGGCAGATAAAACCGAGCCATCATCTTATTCTTTACCTCTCACTAGAATCTTCATGGATCCTTTTACAACAACCGGGTTAGTCATAGATCCTAGGGCTCACCAAGGTTTCAATTTCGAAATAGTTGATGTAATGGATTGCAAGAAAGTGATAATGAGTTCCCCTGAGGAGATGTACGACATACTAACTCTTCTTGGAGATACAACTCGATATGCGATAAAAAGAGTAATAAGCAAAGACCCTAGCATTGGAACAGCCAGTGTAGTGAGCACAGAGAAATTGAACATCTGTGCTGGCAAATATGTGGGAAAAGATGATCCAGTTTGCTTGGTGCGTTGCCAGAGTGGTTTGCCTGCAGTCGGGGAAGTGCTTCAGCCGTTCATGTTTCCACAGTTGGTAGCTGGTTGGATGCGTGGGTCTCATTATGGCGCATGGTATCCTTGCGCTGTCGACAAATCTGACCCAACTTTTTTCGATGGACCGCCTAGAATTTGTTGCTTAGGCTTTCAGATAACAAATGGTAGACTACAAGGTCTGGAGGATCCAACCTCTCCAGTCGGTGTGCACATTCCTGTTGATTTCTTCGCTGGAGAGGAATGGAACGAAGCAAGAGCAAAAGCAGTTCGCGCTTCGGTTTATATGAGGAGACATGGTCCATTTATGCCTGCAATACTGGGACCTGAGGAGATGGAGTACACTACAAGACCTTCTGTCTTGGAGAAGTTAAGGAAGAGGATGGAGGACATTGTTTGAAATAAACTATCCATTAATAATTGTTAATTTCAAAGCTTACCGTGAAGCAGAGGGAATATCAGCCTTAAATATAGCTAAAGCTTGCAAAGAAGTAATGGAAGAATCGGGCATATGTATCGTCGCATGCCCTCCGATGGTTGAGCTTTCTCGTGTGGCTTCATCTATTAAGGTTCCTATAATGGCTCAACATGTCGATCCAAAAGCACCAGGGGCAGCAACAGGTTGGGTCACTGCTGAGATGGTAAAGTCTGCTGGAGCCTATGGAACATTGATAAATCATTCAGAGCATAGATTGACAAGTGATGTCGTGGCTAAGATAATTCCAGCCTGCACCGCTATTGGTTTGATTACATGTGTTTGCTCCGACACACCCATCGCCGCTCAAAATCTTGCATCCTTGAGACCAAGCATGGTGGCAATAGAACCTCCAGAGTTGATTGGAGGAGACATTTCAGTAACTGAGGCTCGTCCTGAAGTTGTATTAGACTCTGTAGAGGCAGTAGGGAGTATAGATAAGACAATACCCGTTCTTTGTGGAGCAGGTGTGAAAACGGGTAAAGATGTCAAAAAAGCTCTGGACCTTGGAGCTAAAGGGGTATTGTTATCGTCAGGCGTGGTAAAGGCGAAGGACCCGAAAAAGGCATTAAGGGAGCTGGTAAAGCTCATTTGATTTGTATGATTATTGTAAATGCATAGTTCTTAATCAATTAAACTGAATCAAAACAACATGAGGGTAGCGTATTGGGGCGTTTTCATTCTCATTCTCCTTCCCATTATCCCTTACGCACCCTCATCATTAGCATTAGTCGAGAGCGATTCCAAGCAACAACAAGGAATGCTAATAATCGAGGTAATGCCTCGCTTCCCATATGAGTACGTAGGTTTAGTTAATTCTGGAGATACACCTGTACTATTATCTGGCTGGTCGATTTCCGATGGAGAAGGTACTTGGATTATCAAAGAGGACTTATTGCTGTCACCGGACGATGAGGTCTATGTATGTTCCAATATTACATTCACCAAAGCGATTCATCCATTTGCAATTCATATAGATACGGCCGAAGGCGTCTTCAAAAAGGGGAGAATTGGATTAGCCGATGATGGGGATGAAATTTATTTAACAGATCCTGAGGGAAGAATAAGGGATGTGTTGGCGTATGGTAGCTCTTCTTATTCTTTGGAAGGATGGACTGGGGATAGATGTCCAACTCCTCCTCCGGGAAAAGCTCTTCGCCGCTTCGAAAACCCACTATTAGATAGAAATGCGAGGGATGATTGGTTTCACTTCACTCCTGGTAGGAAGCTAATGAGTCCAGTCGAATCGATGGCTGCAGTCGAACCTTTTCTCAATCCAGATGATATGCGACTAAGGATCATTCGAGAATTGGTATTCGCTCAATTCAGTATTGAATGCGCAGTCTATGAATTAACAGATGCAAGCATAGCTTATTATCTCGCAGAAGCAACAAAAAGAGGAGTGCGTGTAAGTATTTTAATAGAAGGGCAACCAGTTGGGGGAATGAAGCCCAATACAATGAAAATTGTTATGCCATTATTGAGATTAGGATGTGATGTTCGTATTCTTTCCTCATGGCACGGCTTCAAACGCTACGATTTTCTTCATTGCAAATATCTCATTGCTGATGGAAAGAGAGTTCTAGTTGGCTCAGAGAACTGGGCTACTACATCTTTTGAAGGAAACAGAGGGTGGGGAGCTTGCATACAATCAGAAACTATCGCGCGTTTCTTTCAGGAAATATTTTACAATGATTTTGACTCCAAACAATTAGATATAAATCCTGTTCTCGTTGACAACTTTTTGCCTATTGAAAATATTCCTATTTCCTCTGAACTTCCAATATATGAAAACTTGCCTAGTTTCACATCCAAAGTATGCGCTTTCACAGCGCCTGACTCGGCCCTCGCTTCATTATTAGATATAATCAATAACGCCAAAGAGCGTCTATTGATACAAATGTTTTACGCGTCTATGAATTGGCCAGATTCAAAAGGACCAATGCACGCTGTTTTGGAAGCTGCGAAGAGAGGTGTGACAGTACGCATATTATTGGACAATAATTGGTATAATAATGAGAAAGGCGGTGAGAATGCAAGAATTGTTGCTGAACTAAACTCAAAGGCCGTCGAGGAAAATATCGATCTCCAGGCCAAGCTCATAAGTTCTCAACATGAATTTCATACTTTGCACAATAAGGGACTGATTGCCGATAACAAGACGCTAGTATCAAGTATAAACTGGGTCTCTTCAGCTTTTTACAACAACAGAGAGGCTGCATTGGTTATAGAATCGAGAGAAATATCAGATTATTATGCATCTGCATTTAAGAAGGACTGGATAGATGATTGCATTGCTCCAACAATTTTACTACCCCAAAATGTAACTGTGAAACAGGATGAGTTGATTGTAATCCAGGCTGATGTTAATGATGTAGGAGGAATTTCGAGATTGGCTTGGGATATAGGGGATGATGGGAGTGTGGAGGACAATGGCTCCTTTCTTGCAATTCGTCTACCGGTTGGAGACCACTCGGTTAGATTTACTGCATGGGACAAATACGACAATTGTGCTACATGTTTAATTGAAATCAAGGTTGTGTCCTCAAACTCTTTTCACCTGGGATTCGAAATCCCTGTGATAATGGCATCAGCAGCAATATTTTTCATAATTATTGCACGGAAAAGGATTAAAAGGAACTAACCCTTGACAACTGGCGATGCAACTTAGGCTATTCCGGCCTGCGGATTTACCACAAGTTTATGAGCTAGCCTGCTCCTCTTTGAATGAGAGTTATAACCCTACCTTGTTTTTAGATCTATATTCTTATTGGCCTGAAGGCTTTATCGTTATGGAAAACGAGGGGCTGATAATTGGCTTTATTTTTGGAGTAATGCTATCACGTATCGACGCTCGCATTCTAATGTTAGCGGTGCATGAGAAGTATCGCAGAAGAGGGGCAGGAACTATCCTCTTTCATGAATTCTTAAAGCAATGCTCTCTCAAGGGAATTAGGACCATCACTCTTGAAGTCAGGGTTAGCAATTTTTCAGCTATCGATTTCTATAAAAAATTAGGATTCCAGATAAATGGTCGCGTATCGAAATACTATTCAAATGGCGAGGATGCCTATCGTATGCAGCTGTATCTTTAATTCCATCAATCAATGAAACATTTGATCATCTTCTCTAGTTTCATTCCAAAAATAATAGGGTGATCTTTCTTTCTGAGATGAACTGAGATCGCTGCCAAGCCCTTTAGTGTATGAACCATAGCGCTCTTTAATTTGTTCCTCAGCCGTCCTGCTTCTTTTTATCGCTCTTTCTATGTGTTCAGGCTCAATTAAATGACTTCCTTCATGAACAGCTAGATCGCCGGCAGCACGGATCAGTCCACCCAATTCACGTAGCCTAAGGGTCAGAGAATGCTGCTGTCCATCTAGATCCTTAGCCCTCCGAGCTGCCTCTTTTATTATAGAGTGAACGGCCTCAATTGATGCATGAGGTATTCTTCTATCAATAGAGATCTCTTGAGCAATAAACTGGACAAGCTTGGATCGGTTTTCCAGGGTATCTTCCATAGTTGTTCTTACGAGTATTTCATAACCATTACCATTTATGCGGGACCTAAGGGGAGCCAGGATGTGCTCTAAATCTTGAATGTTACAGGCTCCCACAAACACGAAATCACATGGCACAGAATCCACTTTCACGCTCGCTCCTGAAGATTGAGGATTCCGTCCTGAGATAGGGAAGCGGCGTTCCTGCATCGCTGTCAATATATATCGTTGTAAATTTCCTAAGTGTGAAAGCTCATCAATGAAAAGAACGCCTTGATGAGCTTCATGAATCGCACCAGGAATGACTCTCTCGAATGGCTGAGTGCCGAGTTGAGGGTGTCCACCATAAGGATCATGGCGCACGTCGCCAAGAAGTTCTGTTTCACTTGCTCCGGTGGCCATTACGAAAGGATTTCGCTCAAGTGGCACAATAACTTTTCGCGGCCTCTGTTTCTCTAACTCTCTCCTTTTTTCCAAAGCCTCCTGATCAAGTACGCGGATCATATCTCCCGTACGTTCGAAAACCACCACCTCCTCTTTTCCAAAGCGATTGCGAGTAGTAGTGACCCTTTCTCTACCAATAGGAATCGACGAGATTCCTTGTACTGTTATGGAACTTTCTAACAAGGTTGACATTAAATCGCCGAAGGGATTACCTGCGAAACCTATGGACTCTCCTAGTTTAGGCTTTTGACATTTAGGGCAGAATCTCTCTTTGTAGGATGAATATTCTCCGCAATTTCGACATCTATAGCCTAATCGTTCAGCGACATTTATAGGTGCATTTTTAGGGTCGATTAAGTCTCCTCCAGCGAATTCTCGTGACTCTCTCTCCCTTTTCACCTCATCTGCTTTCTTTACTTCCACCATCGGTCTTTCTGGATTCTCTGGGTTATGGACCACTCTTATTTCTTCGTTAGGGGGTGGGAGATGTAAGGCAAGCGCTTGAGCTATCATGCTTTTACCCGTTCCAGGTGGCCCGACTAACAACAAATGTCGCCGTTGTCTAGCGGCGATTCGTGCTATCTCCACCGCTTCATCCTGTCCAATTACTCTTAGAAGTGGGTCTTGCGGAATCTCGACTTCTGCAGTTGAGGATATTTTTGTCAGGTCAGGGAGTTTAGGTTGGTGCATATCACTCAATTTAATTTAGATCTTCCTTAGTCCAAACATCGACATTCGCTGGTTGTTTGGTGATATTCCCCAATTTAGTACCTACTATGGTACCTATCTTCTGCTCCGCTGCAATATCTAAGATACGTTGTGTGACTATTCCATCGAATACTACAGCACTCACACCTTCAACTCCTTCTTTAAGAGTGTTGGCTAATTCCTTAACAGGAATCTCTTTTATGACCAATCCACTCGCATTCAGGAGTCTAGCCTTAGATGTAGTGGAGAGCTCATTTATCATGCCTTTATACTTCTCTTGAGCGGCGTTTAACTTCTTCCCTGAGCCCTTTCTCTCTTCAGTTGATTCTTCTGCCAATTCATTCTTTTCCGCTCTCTCTTTTTCCTGTCTCTCAGCTTTTTCCGCTCTCTCTACTCTTTCAGCTCGTTCTTCGCGCTGCTTTTCTTGCCTTTCTACTTTCTCTGGTTTTTCTACCTTTTCGACCTTCTCAGAACGGTCTGAGCGCTCAGCTTTTTCTGCTCGCTCAGCTTTCTCTGCAGCATCTAGATCCTTAACGCCTCGTTTTTCGCCATTTCCAGATTTGAATAATTGGTCGCCCTCGAGACCAAACATCTCAATGAATTGTTCGGCAGGGATTTTGTTGCGAAGGCATTTCATTATCTGTTTTTGAGTTAGCTCCTCAACTTCATGTCCACGCGGTGCACGAGCCACGAAGTCAACTTCTGCCACTTGAAACAGCTCACGCAATATCAGCTCTCCTCCTCTATCACCATCTACAAAAGCGGTGATTACCCTTTCTTTGGAAAGATCGCTTATGGTTTTAGGAATGTTAGTGCCTTCCACAGCAATCGCATTTTTTATACCAGATTTTAAAAGATTTAGAACGTCTGAACGTCCCTCTACCACAATTATCGCGTCGGAATCAGGTACATTTGGTCCTGCAGGCAATCTTTCTTTTCCATAATAAATGATCTCTTCAACCTGCACCGATTGCCTAACACTCTCAGTGAGATCAATACCTGACGACTTGGATTGTTTTATAAGTTCGGTAAGGAGTTCCCGCGCCCTCTCGATGATTTTGGTCCTCTTTACGACGCGAACATCTTCAATCCCATCTACGACTATCCTCGCTTTGCAAGGTCCTACCCGATCGATTGTTTCTAAAGCAGAGGCAAGGATTACAGTTTCTACCTGATCAAGAGAGGATGGGATGAGTATATCCCCTTCAGATTTGCCCTGCTTCGAATGGACATCAACTTCAATCCTTCCAATGCGTCCACTCTTTTGAAGATCGCGCAAGTCTAGCTCATCACCGAGCAGGCCTTCTGTTTGTCCAAATATAGCACCTACAACATCAGGTTTTTCTACGATTCCATCGGCATTCAGCTTTGCCTTAATCAAATATTTTGTTGTACTAGGATCAATGTTCATTGAATCTCCTCTTTCTTATGGAAAAACAATCCGTAGCCGCTTAGCCCGAACTAAATGATTTTCCCGGGCAAACCCCCTAAGGAGCCCTAGCGGTCCTTTTCGCACCAATCATTGACGTATCCTTCATTAGGATGTGATGAATGGGTGATAGTGATCATGATTAGACACTATTCAGGCCTTGGCCCGAAGTGTTTTTCCTTCTGTCCCTATTCAACAAAAGCCGGATAAATACTTTTCTAATGAAAACCAAAGCCGAGACAAAAAAGATACTTCATACATAAAATGTACCAAAAAAAGCGGGCAAGCTGAGAATTTTAGTGAAATGGATATTTACATTTTAGACATGCTAATAATCAAGCATTATTTATTTTGAATTCTCATAATAACCTAAAAATCAAAATAAATAATTTTTAAATATTATAACAAATGGCCCTGAAATTTTTGACTAAATTAAATGTATATAATATTGGATGATATATCCAACTAATGCTGAGCAGAATGAGATTCGAAACCAAGGTCGAATCGGAGATTTGCGGGCCGATCAAAGGCAGCAATAAAACCTGTGAATATTACCCTTGTCATTTCCCCGGACAAGATTGCACTTTTTGCTATTGTCCACTATATCCTTGCTTTGATAATGAATTAGGCGAGTTTGTGATAGGAAAGGATGGTAGAAGGATATGGAGTTGCAAGAAATGCTTTTGGTTGCACAGAGCGGATGTGACTAATGAAATGCACTCTTTGTTTCGTCGACAACCGAGACCTGCAAAAGAGGAAGTAAAAGGAATATTGGATATAAAATTCCGCAAAAGAGCAAGGTCAATTATGGTAATGGGTGCCACATCGGGAGCAGGTAAATCGCTTGTGGTCATGGGTCTTTGTAGAATATTGGCTGACCTGGGATTTCGGGTTGCTCCTTTCAAATCGCAGAATATGTCATTGAACTCATATATCACGCAAAATGGAGAAGAAATCGCAAGGGCGCAAGAATTGCAGGCTAGAGCCGCTAGGGCTGAGCCGATTGCGGCGATGAATCCCATATTGCTAAAACCCAAGGGAAATGCGATATCACAAGTGGTGGTCGAAGGCCGTCCTTACAAAGATATGGATGTACAGGAGTACTATGGTTCTTTTGCTAGGAGTAAAGGAATAGAGATAATAAAACGTAACTTTGAAATACTATCTAAAAGCAATGATTTTGTCATCATTGAAGGTGCAGGCAGCCCGGCAGAGATTAATCTTGGCGATCAGGAGATCGCCAACATTCCCACTGCGAGGATATCCGATGCTGACTGTATTTTAGTGGTGAACATTGAGTGGGGTGGGGCTTTTGCATATCTTTACGGTACGTTGCTCTTACTCAACGAAGAGGATAGAAAGAAGTTCAAAGGGGTAATCATCAATAATATGCATGGAGATCATGAGACTCTCGAAGTCGGTATAAAGAAGGCAGAGAAGGAATTGGGAATAAAGGTTCTGGGTGTATTGCCGCATCTTGATTTAGAGCTTCCAACCGAAGATTCAATGTTTTTGAAGGATAAAGGCGCTAAAGAAGATAGTACTACCTTGATAGGCATCATAAGACTGCCTCGCATATCCAATTTTACTGATTTCGATCCTTTCACATTAGAAGAAGGCATATCTGTGGTGTATATAGATGATCCTAATGACTTGGATAATGTCGATTTAATAATAATACCTGGAACTAAGAACACCGTTCAAGATCTGATCTGGATGAATGAAAGGGGATTATCTCAAAAGATTCGCTCCTTGAAAGGCAAAATGCCGATCATAGGAATTTGTGGGGGGTATCAAATGCTTGGTACTGAGATTCATGACTTGTATGGATTGGAAGGGGGTCAATCAAGATCTTTGGAAGGAATAGGCTTGCTTCAAGCTCAGACGGTATTTGACTCAAAGGAAAAAAGAACAGTTCAAGTGGAGGGTGAACTTCTTTTAGGAAAAGGAGGGAAAGTTAGAGGATACGAGATACACATGGGGAGGACAACTAGCCTTGAAGCTCCAGTTTTCTACATAACCTCGGATGGGGGCTATCATGAAGGCTCGGTTTCTACAGATGGAATGGTTCTGGGAACTTACCTTCATGGAGTGTTTGACCTACCTGCATTTAGGCAGCATGTAATTTCTCTCATCAAAGCAGATAGAAAATCTCATTTTGAAGAAGCGAAAAATCTCGATAGCGCTGTTGAAAACAGCATTTCTGAAGTGGCTAGAATTATGAAAAAGAGATTGATTTTGCGTTATCTTATTCCTGAAGTCGGAGGAGTATCTGATTGAGTTCAATAATGTTTCAGGGAGTTTGTTCTGGGGCAGGCAAATCTACTGTGACAGCGCTCTTTTGCCGATATTTGGCAGCGAAAGGAAAAAGTGTAGCCCCTTTCAAGGCGTTGAACCTATCTTTGAATTCCTTTGTAACCCGCGATGGAAAAGAAATGGGCATGGCTCAGGCATTTCAGGCCATAGCTTGCGGTATTGAGCCCAGAGTTGAGATGAATCCTATTTTATTGAAACCGAGCGGCAATGGTGTTATCCAGCTTGTTCTCGAGGGCAAGCCTTACGCTAACTTTGGTAAGGGTTGCGAATCGCTTCCAACAGGGGATTTAATGAAAGTGGTTGGTAAATGTTACAACAAATTATTGGAAGAATATGATACGATTATCATAGAAGGATCTGGCTCACCTGCCGAGATTAATCTATTTGAAAAAGATATAGCTAATATGAGGACAGCTGAATTGGCAAAGGCACCAGTGATTTTAATAGGTGATATTGACAGGGGAGGTGTTTTTGCTGCGCTATACGGAACTTATTACCTATTGAATGAACATCATAAAAAAATGGTAAGGGGCTTTATAATCAATCGCTTTCGAGGAGATCCCACAATTCTTCAGCCTGGCATAAGAGAAATAGAGAAAAAAATGCGACTGCCGTGCTTGGGAGTAATACCTATGATTGAATTTCATATTCCGCAAGAAGACAGTCTTAGCCTTGGCTCTCGAAAATTGTTTCCAAAACGTGTTGATGATATCAGGAAAATATGGATATCTAGCTTAGATAATGCTTTATTGCAAATAGTAAGCGATTTGGATATGAGAGGATTGTCATTGATATTGGAAAAAGGATTATCTTGTTAATTATTGTGGCTTTTTTAAATTTAACCACCTGAGGCTACTTTGACCAATCTTAGCCTTTCCCCGTCTTCTAAGATTTTAGTCAATGGCACGGGGCGCTTATCCTTTACAATAATATATGCATCTGGATGGAGAGAAAGCTTTCTCAAAAGGTCTTCAACGGTTGAACTCTCCGCAATTTCCTCAATAATCTCTTTGCCCGAGATTTGCAGAATCACTTTTATGTTCGAATTCATGCTACACTCTCATTACTTTGATAGCTTACCCATGGAAAAGTGTTTCTCTTGCTCTATATCACTCTTTATTCGTTGAAAGACATGTTTAGACATCCAAATCCATTAGAAAGAAATATGCGAACGACATTGGACCGACCGCGCCGAGGTAGCCTAGTCCGGCCAAGGCGGTAGCCTCGAGTGTGCTTTACCCTACCGAGTTAGCTACTGGCGGCAACGCCTCGGGAGTTCAAATCTCCCCCTCGGCGCCAATCATCTAATCAATTTTCATCTTCGTTGGGGCATGTTTTCTTAGCTTTCATGGTTCCTGTTTTTAACCAAAAAATAAATTATTTGATTAATGCAGGATTATTATCATTCTAGATAGTAAAATATGCCAGATGTGATTGGAAATTAAATTTTGCTTTGAGACCTATGGGCTATAGTTTATATATCGTTATCATTATCGCATGTATCAATAGGAAACCTACATTATTGGTGGGTTTCCGGAAGGGAAAGGGATGAGAACAATGAATGTTAAGAATCAGCTTATGACATCGGCCTTGGCGCTGATGATGGTAATTACGTTGCTCTTCAGCAGCGTTGCAGTCACGGCTGATTCCAGTGTGGGGGTGCCTGAGCTCGGATCCCCTGGGCCCGAGCCAGAAATCACCATTTTGGCTCCTACAGCCAACTCATATAATAACACTGGTAGCGTGACAGTAAAATGGTCGGTAACAGCGAAGAACCCCTCTGACTTCGCAACCATCTGGAACTATACGATGTTAAGCAATTTAACTACCGGGTGGAAGGAACCACAAAATCTACAAAATAAATCGAAAAACAACTCATACACCTATAGCGGTTTATCTGAAGGAGCGTATTTAATAACAGTTTGGGCTGTTTACTGGAACACAACTGCTATGAAATATCAAAATGCAACAAACAAAACTGTTTTGTTTAATGTTGACAAGACGAACCCAACTGTAATTATTACAATACCATTAGATGGTTCAAAGACGAACAAGACTAATTTCACAGCATCGTGGACAACGAATAAAGGTAATGGTGCTTCTATAACACAAGTTCGTGGCCAAATGAGGAATGCTACTGGCAATTTCACCTATGGTTGGGTGAGCGTACCCCATAATGCCTCAGCTTATTGGATAACAAATTTCACCAATGGCGAACTATTAAAAGCAGGTAGTTGGTCTCTTAAATTGGAGGCAACTGATGGTGCAGGCAATGTGGGCACCTATTGGAGCAACTTCATAGTTACTCCATTTGTAACCTTTACTACACCATCAGGAAACTTTATAAACCGCACCAATTTCACATTCACATGGACTCCATCTTTGATCGATGGAACTAGCTTGGTCGGTTATAAAGTATCACTCTATAATGAGACGAGTGACAGTTGGCTTGGCGATAGTAAAACTGTAACTGTGCCAGAAATATGGCTACACAATATAACTGGTGGCAGTGATCTGTTTAACGGCGCCAGTTATACCGTTTATGTGAATGTGACAGATAGCAACTCGAATTATTATAACGCATCTTTAACATTCACTGTTGATGCAAGCGTTCCGTCGGTGTTTTGGGTCAAACCTCAGAATAATACCCTATGGAATGATAATAACCTTGCCATCCAATGGTACGCAGATGGAGGTTCGTCCCCAATAGTAAAGAGCATTGTCACATTGACTAACTCCACTGGATGGCCCGAAACATTGACTATAATTGGCGTAACTAACTCCACCACTCTAAGCGCTATATGGGGCTCGAACGTTCCTGATGATAATTATACCTTAAAGGTGGTAGTGTATGATGCTGCGGATAACTATGCACAGGCCTGGACGAACTTCACCATAGATGCGACGTTCCCAGCCATTACTATCATCTCACCAGTTGATGAGTCTTACACAAACAAGAACAACTTCACTGCTTCATGGACCATCAATGATGCACGCTCTGGCACCGTTTATTCATGGGCCAGAGTGATCAACACAACTGGCGCGGCGGGAAGTTGGGTGAATATAACGGGTAAAAATTCGCAGTGGATTACGAACTTCACCAACAAGCAGCTATTAAACGATGAAGGGGCTTGGGCGTTCATAATAGCTGCAAGAGATGCGGCTGGAAATAATGCTACAGCCATCGCGAATTTCACCATCGATAAGACCGCTCCAACCGCAGTCATTATCGTCCCCGGAGCATTCATCAACTTAAGTAACTTCACAGCTTCTTGGAATGGCGATGGTACAGGATCCCCCATCGATTTCTATCGCGTACGGGTCCAGAACTCCACTGGAGCTAGTGCGGGATGGATAAATATGGGAACGGTTACTAGCGCTTGGATCACAAACTTCACTGCTGGCAAAGCGCTACTAACAGAGGGAAGCTGGACGATGGATCTGTATGTTCAGGACAAGGCAGGCAACAATGCAACAGTAAATCATGCCTTTGTTGTTGATCTTACCAACCCCATTGTTACCATAACCTTCCCTGCCGAAGATGGCGACGGTGTTGCTAGCAGGGACGTAAACGTCACTTGGACAGGTTCCGATGCTCTCTCGGGAATCGACCACTACAACGTTTCCATTGATGGTAACTGGATAGTTTTAGGAGATGTTGAGTATAATTTGTTCCAGAACCTCTCTGAGGGCGTCCATACCTTGGAGGTTGTGGCATTCGATAAGGCAGGAAACACTCAAACCGCTACCAGAACATTCATCGTCGATGTTACCAAACCCACAGTGCAAATCAATTTCCCTGCGGGTGGTCAGGTCTTCAAAGTGAATGCCATTAATGTTACATGGGTTATGGCTGATGACAACTTAGCATATGCCGAAATCCGTGTAGACAGCTCAGCGTACATATCTGTAGGAACCAACACCTGGTATGAAATCAGCGGATTGAGCGAAGGTGCGCATATCTTCTCCGTAAAGGTATATGACATCGCAGGAAACTGGAATGAAACTAACGTTTCCTTCTTTGTCGATACCCAGTCACCGGTTGTCGTAATTACCAATCCTGTGGATGGTGGATATTACAACGACTCTGAGCTCGAAGCTCAATGGCTTGGGTTCGATCCAACTCCATCCTCCAACATTGCATATTATTGGACCCAGTTGGACAGTGAGGGTTGGGTCAACATGAGCCTCGCCACAACACGTCAGTTGAATCTGACTGAGGGCGTGCACACTCTCGAAGTGCAAGCCTTTGACAACGCAGGCAATAGCTTCCTTACGCTGGTAACCTTTACTATCGACCTTACCAAGCCTACGGTGGAAATAATCGCACCAACTTCAGGTGACATGTTCGCCTCTCAGAGCGTTCTGGTAGAATGGTCTGGTAGCGATAATCTTTCCGGCATCGCGCACTACGAGGTCTCCATCGACGGAGGCTCTTGGATACTCGTCGGCCTGGACACCAACTACACCTTCACCGGCCTGGCCGACGGCAATCACACAGC
>JAVYMA010000021.1 GCA_038740345.1 Methanomassiliicoccales archaeon | reverse complement strand
GCAAACTTAGTCCCGCTTTTGATTTATTATTTTGATTTATTATGTTCAATCCAAACTAATTGCTATTTTGATTCGATATTTCATAGTTTATCAAATAAGGTATAAATAGATTCATACTGGATAGAGAAAATGATGAAAGTCCTTGTCCTAAGTGTCGATCGCGACGATGACTTCGGTGTCAAAGCGGGGTTAGATAGCCCGTTTATCGGACGACAGGAGAATTTGGACGCCGCTATCGCTTTAGGTCTTAAGGATCCAGAGGATTCAGATATTAACACCATCTTTGCAGCTATTAGTATCTATGAAGAAATGATTAAAAAAGGAATTGATGCTGAGATCGCAACTATTTGTGGAAGTCATAGGGTTGGATATGAATCTGACGTTGCATTAGGACAGGAATTAGAAAATGTATTGGAAGTAGTGAAACCTGAGCGAGTTGTATTGGTATCTGACGGAGCTGAAGACGAATATATCTTTCCTATGGTAGCTTCTAGAGTAAAAGTAGACTCTGTCAAAAGGGTATTCGTGAAACAAGCACCTTCTGTGGAAGGTACATATTATGTCATAATTAAAATGCTGAAAGATGATAAGATCCGAAAACGTATTCTTTTTCCAATAGGTCTGGTTTTTACGATATTAGGTCTCTTCTCACTTCTTCCTATGGTAATACAATATTTAGAATCCCCCTCCTGGGAAATAATTTCAGGTATGAGTTTTGGCTTTTTAGGCTTGGCGTTGGGTATTTATCTAATTTCCTATGCCTATCACGTGGGGGAAAGGTCGATAAACGGGGCTAAGAAAATAGCTAGAGCGATTAGATCTGGAAGCCAAATGATACCTTTCGCTGTCCTTTCATTCATTTTTCTTATTGCAGGAATTGCGGCAGGTTCAAATGCTGCTAATACAGCTGAGGATGAAAGTTTGGTATTGAAATCGCTGTTGTTCTTGGGTGGTGTCCTTTGGCTCTGGGCATTCGCTGCTCTTTCGTACGCAGCGGGGAAGTTCGTGAACTTATTTCTTTCGGAAGGAAAGATGCATTGGGGTTATCTCGTGACCACGTTATCCATTTTTGCTATAGCGTTTATAATTCAAGGTGCGATTGATTCAACGATGTTCTTCCTTGGCTTTCAGGATTTTGATGAGATTTTTCTTATGTTAGAGATATTGGCTGGATTTCTTCTTGCAGGATTTAGCGGATTGCTCGGAGCCACGCTCAGGGCGCAATCAAATCAAAGTATGAAAAATACAAACAATGTCGCCAAAGGGAATGAGGAATAGGGTTGAAATGAATTTCGAAGATTGGGAACCTATTTATCACGAGATAATTAGCGAATTCGGTTTTTCTCAACAAAATGATGAATTAGCAGCTAAAATACTAGCATCTGCAGTTTCTCGATTTGAATTTGATTATGAAGAGTTAATCGCGAAAAAGATGAGAAAGATTGCAACTATATGTGGCGATGCTGATTCTTTGCCTCATCATCTAAAAAAATTCGGTATTCATGGTACTTTGATCGCTGCCGATGACGCTACCAGTGTTCTCATTAGAGAAGGTTTTGTCCCAGATTTTATTGTAACCGATTTGGATGGTGATTTGCCAACGTTGTTGCAGGCAAACATTAAGGGTTCGATATTAGTTGTTCACGCTCATGGAGATAATATCAGCAAAATTCGTGATTGGATAAGTCTGTTCTCTTTCCCGATTATCCCAACCGTTCAATGCAAACCATTTGCACCTTTACGTAATTATGGAGGGTTCACGGATGGAGATAGAGCTGTAATTCTAGCTAGAAGTTTCGGAGCCAAGCATATTTATTTATTAGGCTTCGATTTCGCGAACCCGAAAAAGAAGATAGGAAAAGATATTAACATTAAATTACAAAAATTAGCATGGGCTAGAAGACTTATTTTTGATCTTAATCCTCCTGGTTTCTGTTTGTCGATTCCTTAATCCATTCTAAATATGGGGGAAAACCATCATCTATAGAATACATTACAATGCACGGGATTTTATATGGATGATTTTTCTTTACAAATTTTTCAATTAAAGGAAAATCTTCCACTCGCGCTTTCAGCAGAACGGCAAACTCTTGCCCTTCTTCTATTTCATTTTCCCATCTATAAATTGACTCAATAGGATACAAATTTGCGCAAGCGACTAACCTATTTTCTACTAATTGCTTGGAAATCTTTTTAGCTGACTCCATATCGGGAAAGGTCAAATATATTGAACAGTAAATCATGGGAGAGCAATCTTTATTGCGATATATGCGCCTTTCATATAGAACATCAATGAACAATAATTTGACAATTTTAAGCTTTAACTGATGAAAGAATGAGCTTTATTTATCTCTTTTAAGCTTACTGGCTATTTATGCAAATGTCGATAAGTTATTTATAGCAACAAATGGTTATTCTTAGGCAGTTTCCCTCGCATTGATTGCAGGGATAAGGAGGAAAGCGAATGGAAGGTGAAGGCGCGAAGCCTCTTCCATCTGAAGATAAGCCTAAAGGTGCGATGAACAAGACTTTGGTCATTGTCATCGCCGTCATTCTGGTTTTGGCGGTGGTCCTGGCGGCTGTCTTATTGATGGGAGGGGGAAATAAGGGCCCCACGGCCAGTTTTTCGGTGAGTTCGAATTTCGTCTCATTGGGAACACCGGTCGTGTTCAATGGCTCAGCTAGCTCGGACTCTGATGGAAGCATTGCGAAGTATATTTGGTGGTTCGGAGATAGTGTGACACCGCAAGAAACTACCACGGCAATTGTGTCTCATACCTATCTCTTCCCCGGTAAATATATTGCCATTCTCGAGGTAGAGGATGACAAAGGAGCAAGAGCTGATACATGGAGCAGATTGGTGAAGATAGAGGTTACAAATCCACCAGCCCCAGAGGAGCCAAGCTCGACATCAGTACCCTTTGCAATGGTTGCTACATCAGCTGACAGCATAACAAGTGGTACGAAGGTCGATTTCAATGCAGGAGACTCCAAGGCATGGGGAGAGACCGAAGAGGGACCAGTATTATCATCTGATTTTATTTCTGGTCTCATTTGGAACTTCAACGATGGATCTTCACCAATTGAGGGCAGTTTCGAAGAGAAAGCACAGGTGAATCACACTTTCACTGGTGCAGCTAAGTCGTTGTTCCCTACCTACTGCATTGTGAAAGGTGAGGGGGCCGTCCAGCAGAGGTATTATAACACGATAGTCATCCCACCGACGACTACCACTGGAGTAAAGAATCCTGATACATTCGTCATGGTTTCTATCGGAGAGCCGGAGTCTTTGGATCCAGCTTATAACTATGAGAGTGCCGGTGGAGAAGTGTTGCAGAATGTTTATGAGACGCTAGTCTGGTACGACGGAGCAAGCCCCAATGATCTAAAACCTGTCTTGGCCACAAATGTGCCGACGATAGCTAATGGTGGCGTTTCTCCTGATGGAAAGAATTATACATATTATATAAAGCAGGGCGTGAAGTTCCACGATGGAAGCATCATGACTCCAAGAGATGTAGAATTCTCTTTAGAGCGAGTCCTAATGATGAACGATCCGTGGTCACCTGCCTGGATGCTTGGACAGGTCATGATACCGAACTATTATGACTATGATGTTCCACCTCAGGATCTTATTGAACAATCGGTCACCGTGAGCGGCAATGCGGTCACAATCCATCTAGTAACTCCATATCCGGCCTTCAACCAAGTGATGGCATATACAGTAGCATCAGTAATGTCAGAAGCTTGGATCAATGCTCATGGAGGCGTTGTCCGGGGCGAAGCCTTTAACGAGTATGCTAACACCCACACGATGGGAACAGGACCATACAAGCTCAAAGAATGGGTAACTGGTCAATATTGGCTACTTGAGAGGCATGAAGAATATCATCTTGGACCTGCTCCTCTGAAGTACGTATTGTATAAGAAGGTTGAGGATGTGGGCACGCGGGAGATGATGCTCTTCTCTGGTGATGCCGACTGCATATATGTGCCTCGGCAACAGACTGGTGATGTAAGAGGAAGACCTGACTTAAGGATCGTGGAAGGAAATCCAACATTCAACTTAGATTTCGTGGGATTTAACCAGAACATAAGGAAGAGTACTACGTTGGACCAGGGTGATGTTCCTGCATGGTTCTTCGCTGATCAGAACGTCAGGAATGCTTTCGTGCGTTGCTTCGACTATGATAAGTTCATAAATGATGTTCTGTTAGGCACAGCGATACAACCGAATGGAGTTATTCCATTAGGTATGTTCGGCCACAGCAACGCGCCAAAGTATCAGTTCAACCTCCAAGAAGCAGCGAACTATCTCAAGCTGGCTATAGATAATCGAACAGGTGTTTCTTACGCGGAACAGGGCTTTAGAATAGTCCTTTACTACAACTCGGGGAATACCGTCCGTGAAGCCGCTTGCCAGCTTTTAAAGAACGGTCTGGAGAGCTTAAAGACACTGGGCTATGTTAATGGAACAATTACTGTAAGCGTTCAAGCTCTTGATTGGTCTGGTGCTTACCTACCCGCAGTCCGTGGAAGAACATTGCCTATATTCTTCCTGGGGTGGGCTCCTGACTACAACGATCCAGATGACTACACTCAGCCATTCTACCGCGAGAGCGGAACATATGCATTGAGAATAAGCCTGAAGGATCCGGTGCTCACACAGATGGTAGATGCTGCAGCGGTTGAGCTAAACGTTACTAAGAGAGCCCAGATGTATAATGAAATGGAATGGTATGTCTACAACAAGACCTACTATATGTGGACTGCCCAAGCTACGCAGTTCCATGTGGAGAGGGCTTGGGTGACAGGCTACTATTTCAACCCAATGTTTAGCGGCCTGTATTATTACGTGCTTAATAAGCAGGCTTAAGCATCGCCCATCAAACCTTTTTATTTTTATAATTTTATTATCTTTTCATTTTACTGACTAATCTAGAAGGAGAAAATGGCTGGATAAAAGAAGGATAATCAGAAATTAATCATCTCACCTTGCTTTAGCCAGTCATGAAAAGGGCTTTATAGCAAGAATCCGTTTTTCCCAAAATAGGGTGACGGAATAATGAAAATGAGCACGTATATTTTACGACGCCTTCTTCTGCTCATCCCCGTGCTCATTGGGGTATCAATTTTCGTCTTCGCGCTTACTAGAATAGGAGGCGATCCAGCAGCTGCTTATATAACAGAAAAGATGAATGAACAGCAGATTGCACAAATTTATCAAAAATATCACTTTAACGAGCCTTATTATATACAATATTGGTATTGGCTAGGAGGTGTAATTCAGGGCGATTGGGGAATAGCAAAGTCCGAGAAAAATCTTCCAGTCACAGAGGTGATTGCGAAAAAGTTCCCCGCGACATTTGAACTTACTGTCGTCAGCATGTTAATCGCCGTTTTTGTTGGAATAAGCCTAGGCACCATCTCAGCAGTCCGCAAGGATAGACCTGTGGATCATGCTACGAGGATAATAGCTCTCTCAGGTGTTTGTCTTCCGATATTCGTACTAGCTCTCATTCTCCAATATGTTTTCTATTACCAATTAGGTTGGTTCCCCTCAGGGCAACGTTATGATCCTATGCTTGCCCTCGCCACTGGCGGCTATAATGATTATACTGGTTTCGTGCTGATTGATACCGCTCTTTCAGGGAATTGGGAGCTATTCAAAGATGCGCTATGGCATTTAGTGCTACCAGCTGTCACCTTATCTTTTGGGACCATTGCAGTTTTGACCAGGATAATGCGTTCGAGCATGCTTGAGACTCTCAATCAGGATTATGTTAGAACAGCTAAGGCCAAAGGCTTGCCCAGAAAAGCTGTAATAAATCGTCATGCAAGGAAGAACGCGCTTATCCCCACTACCACGGTAGTGGGATTAGCATTCGGAGGTTTGCTTACAGGCGCAGTTCTAACTGAGACCATCTTTTCTTGGCCAGGGCTAGGACAATGGTCCACCCGAGCCATCGTAATGAATGATACCGCATCAATTTTAGGCTTTACTTTGATAGTGGCTTTCATATATGTTTTGGCGAATTTAATCGTGGACTTATTGTATGCGTACCTGGACCCAAGAGTAAGATTGGGGTGAATAAATGAAGGTCGCTTATTCTGGTGAGGATTTGCAAAGTGGATTTAAATTTAAGGAAAGAATCGTCTTAATGAAAAAAGCCCTGGCTCCTCGCTTGAGAGAATTACGTTATTCGTTGTATTTGGCCAGAAAAAGTTTGTTGGCAATGGTCGGTTTGATTTTAGTTCTTTTCGTCGTTATCATAGCTATCGCCGCTCCCTGGCTATGTCCACCTGCAAATCCTGCTGATCCTATGCAGATACCCGTGGATTTCAAGCAGCCTAAGCCACCCGGTATTTTAGTGAATGACCCAGAACTCGCTGCACATCCTTTAGGTACTGGGAAGTTGGGAGCAGACATATATTATGGCATTGTCTGGGGTGCTAGGACATCGATGTATGTTTCTTTGTTCGTTGTGTTTACCGCAGCGATCATTGGGATAGTACTTGGGGCGGTGGCAGGTTACTATGGAGGAGCGGTAGATGAGGCATTGATGCGCATCACGGACGTATTCCTTTCCATACCAGGTCTAATATTGGCAATGGCAGTGGCAGCTGTTTTGAGCAGAAGTCTTGAAAATATTATGCTTGCTTTAACTGTTGTTTGGTGGCCTCCTTATGCTCGACTCATTCGAGGTCAAGTTCTTTCTGTAAGAGAGAATGTTTATGTAGAAGCCGCTAGAGCGGTAGGCTCGAAGAAAAGTCGAATTCTTTTTAGACATATTGTTCCGAATTGTATGGCACCGCTACTCGTCCAGATAACAATGGATATAGGTGTGGTCGTTCTAGTGGCCGCTGGTCTATCCTTCATAGGATTTGGTGCACCTTCAGGAACAGCAGAATGGGGAAAAATGGTATCTGATGGTCATGATTATTTCACTGGCCAAGTTGTTTGGAAAGGCCAATTCTATAACCCATGGTGGATGTGGGTATTCCCAGGGCTGATGATTTTCATATTTGTTATGGGATTTAATCTGTTGGGAGATGGTCTCAGAGATATCATGGATCCAAGGTTGCGAAGATGACATCATGAGGTGTGTTAATGGATGAGAGTGAAGTACTCGTAAAAATCGAGGACCTCTATGCGAATTTCTATACCTATCAAGGAGTCGTTAAAGCGTTGGATGGAATCAATCTCTCAATATGCAAAGGAGAAACCTTTGGCCTTGTTGGGGAAACAGGATGTGGAAAAAGTGTTACAGCAAATTGCATTTTGCGTTTAATACCTACACCACCAGGGAAAATCGAGAAAGGAAGAATCCTTTTCATGCCACCCTCAGGTTCTGACAAGGAAATATCAGATCTTGAGGCAAGATTACATAAGTTACGTTCCAGTCCAGATTTCAAAAAAGACGATCCAACGGTTAAATCGCTGGAAGCTGAATTGGAAGAAGTTCGCGAAATCAGAAGATTGAAGAAGGAAATGGAAGAGAAGAAATCAACACCGGGCTTTTCTTTAGAAGATCCTGATTATAAAAAATTGAAAGAAAGGCTTGACAAAATATTCTCCCGCTATGATCTTTTAGCTCGTTCTGAAGAATATATGCGTAAAATTCGTGGCAAATACATATCCATGATTTTCCAAGAACCTATGTCTGCGCTCAATCCAGTATTTCCAGCTGGAGAGCAAATAGCGGAGGTTCTGCTGCTCCATGAAAGAAAAGAGTTGGCTCAAGCAGTTCTTCGTAACATCGATGCCCATAAAAAAGATCTTCAACAAATCAAAATGAGTTCATATACGAAAACTGAGAAAGGCGAATTCAAATGCGACCAATGCGGCGCTTTAATGGTGGCAGAAGAAGATCAATGCCCTCAATGTAAAGCGCAATTCAAAAGCATTAAACGCCTCCGGCCTTTAGAATCGATGGCTCTGAGCTTTTACCGTAGATTTTATGTCACAATGGTGAAGAACCCTGATGCTAAGTCGCTTCGCTTGGCTGCCAAAATCCCCATAATTAGAAGATATCAAAAATTGATGAAGAAGGAAGCCTTAACAAGGGCAGAGATGATGCTGCGATTGGTTCGAATCCCAGACCCAAAGAATGTGGTCCGCTCTTATCCTCATGAGTTGTCTGGTGGAATGCAGCAAAGGGTAATGATTGCTATGGCCTTAGCATGTAAGCCTCAGATGCTTATCGCGGATGAGCCGACTACCGCTCTAGATGTCACTATACAAGCTCAGATCTTGAAACTCATGAAAGATCTTCAGAAGGAGACAGGGACTTCAATACTTCTGATTACGCATAATCTGGGAGTTGTGGCTGAGACTTGCGACCGTGTAGGCATAATGTATGCTGGTGTGATGGCTGAAATAGGAGATGTGACATCCATATTCAAGGAGCCCCTCCATCCTTACACTCAAGGATTACTTAATTCAATACCTAGAATCACTTCAGGTGCAAAGAGACTGGATATAATTGAAGGAAGCGTTCCGAACTTGATAAAACCGCCATCTGGTTGCCGCTTCAATCCAAGGTGCCCTTATTCCATGGATATTTGCAAAATAGAAAAGCCTCCCATGCTCGAGGTCGGACCGGGGCATTCAGTTGCTTGTCATCTTTACACGATAGGAGGCGCCGTCTAATGAATGACTATCAAATTCTTATTGAAGCGAGAGGGTTAAAAAAGCATTTTGAAATAAGAGGAGGCCTGTTAAGGCGCTCCACTGGTAGTGTAAAAGCCGTAGATGGAGTAGACATCGCGATTAGAAAAGGAGAAACTTTAGGATTGGTAGGGGAAAGTGGTTGTGGGAAAACGACCGCTGGAAGATGCCTTTTAATGCTATTATCCCCAACTGAAGGGAACATCTTTTTTAAAATGCCTCAAGAGGCAAGAAAGCATTGGTTAGAATTAGAGGAGGAAGCTTCCAGATTCAAGGCTAATGGGGGAATCCCCGAGAACTTAAAGAGTGAGATGGAAGAATTGTTATCACGATATGCCTTAAACCGTAAAGATCCAGAGGAGTTGCGCAAACTCAGAAGAGAGATGCAAATAGTATTCCAGGATCCCTTTTCATCACTCAATCCTAGAATGTTAATACGCGACGTTATCGGAGAACCGCTTATGGTGCATGGCGTAGCCAAAGGAGAGGAATTGCGGGAGCGAGTAATACAATTGATGGAAAAAGTTGGCCTAAATCCTGAGCATCTTTATCGCTATCCGCATGAGTTCTCGGGAGGTCAACGTCAGAGAATAGGCATCGCAAGAGCTCTAGCTCTGAATCCTGATTTCATAGTTCTGGATGAACCTACGTCTGCATTAGATGTAAGTGTGCAGGCGCAGGTTCTAAACATGTTGAATGATCTACAGGAGGAACTAGACCTTACTTATCTTTTCATATCTCATGATTTAAGCACTATCAGATATATGTGCGATCGGATCAATGTTATGTATTTGGGAAAAGTAGTGGAATCAGCAACCAAGGAAGAATTGTTCAAGCGCCCCATGCACCCATATACTGAAGCATTGCTAAGCGTTATTCCAGTCCCCGATCCAGATTTAAAACGAAATAGAATTGTGCTATCGGGGGATGTCCCTAGTCCAGCTCGACCGCCTCCAGGCTGCAGATTCCACACACGCTGTCGCTATCGTGAAGCCATCTGCGAAATGCAAGAGCCTGCCCTTGAAGACAAAGGGGGCGATCATCTAGTGGCGTGTCATTTCCGTTGAGGTACGATGGCCAAGAAACGAGTTATTTCACGAACTGTAACATCTGTTGAGAAGAAAGCAGAAATTCAAGAGAAAACATGGAGGCAATGGCTTCACCAGACTTATGCGAAGTATTGGTATGCTGTAGCCTGCATGTTTGCCGATGTAGCGATTTTCCTTGAGCTGCGAAGGAGCGCTATAGGAGGTTGGATCTTATCTTTGCTCTCACTGTTAATCCTGGTGATTTTACAGATTATTCTTTTTAATAAAATTTGGCCAAAAGAAAATATCAAGGAGGAGTGAAACAAAGAAAAAAGGGTTATTATAGCGCATAACACCTCATCTTCAGCATGGCAGCGGGTGCGCCACTTACAGCTCTGGCGATAGCTGCTGCAGCTATCATCGTAATATTGATATTAGCCTTCAGGTCTTTAACCAGTCAAGATTTTTTTATGGATGATGATAGTGATGGATGGATAGAGCCTTTTTTCAATGCGTTTATTATTGTTTCTTTGTTGGGGTTTCTTTCATGGTTCAATCTGCGTTTGATAGAAGAGCCCGTATCTCTGGAGATGAACGTTACAGGCGCATTTGTCCCTGTTTTGGTTTCTTCATATCTTTTGGTTCATGTTCCTGTTGGATGGAATAAGTATTCCATTTCTTTTATAATGATGGCTGCTCTTGCATATCTAACTACCGATTTTAATGCCAATGGCGTTCATATAAATATCAACCACTGGTTTTTAATCATACTTGCTTGCGCGTTCATTTCCTATATCCTTGCGGGCCTTAATCTTCGAAAGTCTCTAGCTTTGTCTTATGTGTCGGCTTCCCTTGGAATGCTGTTTGGTGGTGACGTAATGCACCTTTATGAATACCAAGAATCCATGGGGACTTTCATATTCGGGTTTAGTGGTTTGCTGGACTTTATATTTCTTAGCGGAATTTTAGCGGTTGCATTTGTAGGTGCAATTCATTACATAACTAATTCCATTGGTATTCAGCCTATTATAGAACACGATGCCTAAAATTCTACTTGGGTATCTTGAGCATCTTCCATATTATGAAAAACATTCAATACATATATTGCCAAGAAGTGTGATTGGGGTGCGGGGAAAGTGTGACCGTCGTGAGCATGGAGGACGTGATTCTCGCTCTGCAGAATACACTTGGCAGAAAAGGCATGTCATCAGAGGACATATCCAAGCTAGCAGAGTACATTATGTCCTTCTTTGGATTCACTGATGAAGTCATCGATAATAAACTGACCTCGGAAGATAGAGACGTTTTTTATATGCTCGAAGAAGAAGGTTTTCTCACCACGACGCAAGAAGAAGTACATCTAAAGAAAGGTAAGCTTTGGCGGATTCATTATTGGATTCTCAAAAAAGATCAAATACTTCGCCTGGCGAGAAGGGAAGAAGAGAGATCGAAAATAAGGGATGAATGCTCAGCGGTCTATGAAGATATCTCAGATGATATCTGGAATAGCCGAAATCAATGCAACAGGTTTACTCATGATTGACTTGTATGAATTTCATTTAGCCAATTGTTTTATAGCACACCCTAATTACCTGAGGAAGAGCTGAGAAATGACTGTAATAATACCTTGGTGGGTTTCTTTAATTTCTATAATCTCCATCTACTTAGCTTTAATTTATATTATTAGAAAGAAAAAATGGCTGGCAGAACGTGGCATCTCGACATATGGGCCACTAATAATGTGGAGGACAGAAGGTGGAAAGAACCTGATTGATCGCCTCGCAAGACCATCTCGTTTTTGGCATGCTTATGCATTTGCAGCTAAAATTACTTGTTTGGCCGTTGGCGTATTCATAATGGCATTACTTATTTGGGAAGCCACCATAGTCTCTCGCATCCCGGATGACAGCGCGCCCACCCTGGAAATGATGCTAGGGATCCCTGGTGTGAATCCGATTATACCGGTGATTTATGGTATAATCGGCTTGATAGTAGCCATTTTTGTTCATGAATACGCACACGGCATACTAACACGTGTTGGCCAGATGAGAATCAAATCATTAGGCTTACTACTATTCATCGTACCTATAGGCGCTTTTGTGGAGCCCGATGAGCAACAAATCGCGAATGCGGACCGCAAGCGAAGGACAAGTCTATATGCAGTAGGGCCAGCGACTAATATTTTCTTAGCATTGTTTTGTGTGCTGCTTTTTTGCAATATTTTGATGGCTTCGGCCGTACCTATAAGAGAAAATCCTGTAATTTTAGCCATTGGTGAGGATAGTCCAGCGATACACGCAGGGTTATCATTTGGCGCTCAGTTGGTCGAGATAGGTGGAATAGAAATAGAAACTATAGATGACTTCAATACCCTTTCTTTTGAGCCGGGAAGCTTGGTGGATGTATCCTATTATCTTTCAGGAGAGCTAAGGAGAGCATCAGTTACGGCTGGTTTGACATTAGTGGATGTCTCAAAAGGCTTACCAGCTTATGAGGCGGGACTTCGGCCGGGTATGATTTTATCTATGTTGAATGGCACCATAATACGCAACCAGCACGAACTAGAAGAGGTACTCGCTTTAACCCATCCAGGTCAAACAGTGAGTCTTGAGGCTTTATATTATGATCAAGACTCTGAGAAATATCAGATATATCCTGTCACATCGATTACTTTGACAAGTCGGAAAGCTTACCTAAAGGATATAGACCCTAACTTGGTGAATGAGAGTGAGCCAGATAGGGGTTTTATGGGGATCAATTCAGCGTATATGGGAATGCTCGTGGGATCCCCAAGAGCTTTAATAAGATCGCTAGCAGATCCCTTAGCTAATATAAAAACGCCTTTAGATTTCTTTGGAGCTTCTTTGAGATTTATAGCCCTTCCATTCCAAGGATTAGCGCCAATCGAATCACCACTGAAGGATCTTTTCGTTCCTGATGGTCTTTTAGCCTGGATGCCTAATGATCTTTTCTGGTTCATTTCCAACTCCATCTACTGGATATTTTGGATAAATATAATGGTAGGAATGACTAACGTCCTTCCAGCGGTTCCTCTCGATGGGGGGTATTTGTTCAAAGACGCTGTGGACTCAATAGTACAAAAGCTTAAAAGAAATGCTTCGGAAAAGGAAAGAGCTTATTATGTCGCATTGATAACATATCTATTTGCAGTCCTGGTGCTCCTACTTATCGTGTGGCAGTTCATCGGTCCAAGATTACTCTAATTTAAACGCTATTTTAAAAAAATAATTAATTGACGTGGTGTGAAAGGTGATTCTAATGTGCAATATAATTAAACTCTGCGTTCAATTTCGAATTTGAATCCACTAATCAACGCATTGCAACGGGGGCACAGATCCTCATGCAAATACCCAATATTTTGATGCACATCAAATAGTTCCTCACATTTTTCACAACGTCGTAGCACTAAAAAAGGAGGGAGATAGTCTTCACAACTCAACACTCTTTTAGAATTATTCTTCGAGCAAGAAGATGCAATGCAACTATCGCAAAGAGACCTTCGGCTAATATTAATGATTACATGTTTACTGATGCGTATTCGAGTCAATTTGTATCTCCTTATTCCATTCTTTCTCAGAATTAACTATAATTTATACTTTATCAAACCTATTACGATATATCGAAGGGGTAGACAAGTCATATTACGACTTGACGATGAAATAAAAAAAGTAATTGGGGGAGGGGTTCTAAAAGCTTTTAAATTTTATTTCTTACGCGGTCCTTTAACTCCCCAAGCTTTCCTTTATTCCAACTATTAGTCTTCGAGAAGAACCCTGTAACCCTAGTGATACCTTCTACATTCGTGGAGGAGCATTGAGGACATGAAGGATAGAGGCCACGCGCAGTCCTTCCACAGTCCAGGCATGATGTGAATTCGGGACTGAAGGCAATCTGCGCATTTTGCGTATTTTCAAAAGTCTTACGAACGAATGAGGCAACACTTTCCGGATCTGGTTTATGCTCACCAAGCCAAACATGAGTGAGGGCTCCCGCATCGATGAGGGGGTGGAACATCCCTTCTGTTTTGGTGCGTTCTATCGCGCTCACTGGGGCCCCCACGTTCAAGTACGTCGAATTTGTATAATATATCTCCCCATTATTGCGATTACCCCGGATAACAGTCGGTGCCTGCAAGGGATAATACTTCATATCCAATTTTGCGAATCGATACGCCGTGGACTCAGCAGGTGTTTGTTCAAGAGGCATTCGAATTCCATAATGCTCACCTAATCGCTCGGCTTCTTTCTTCATTTCAGCTATTACTTTAAGGCCGAATTTTAACGCATCTTTCGACTCATGCAATTGATTGCCAGTATGATATTGCACCATTTCATTCAATCCCACCATTCCGACCAAAAAAGAAGCTTTGTGTAGACGATAATAAGGCTCTCCGTCGAGTTCCATGGTTAGAAGAGCGAGTGGCCCATGTTTGCCCATGGCCAATAGCTTAGAAATGAACTCCCTCTTTTGCATATGTGCCTGGGCTACCATGTCAAGTCTTTCTTTTAGAATATCAAATAGACGAGAATCGTCCTGATGAGCTTCATAGGCTATCCTCGGAAGATTAAGCGTCACATTCTGCATCGCTGAGTAGCGCATCTTCCAAGGCGTCTTTGCATCTTCGAGATCCTGCCTATCAAGTTTAAATGTAAGACGGCAACACTCTGAAATTTTAGCCGTATTTCCGCGATCAAATACAAAATAAGTATTCCCCTTTTCTGAAGCAACAGAGCAAATCTTGTGCATGAACTCTTCGTGTCCATCAGTTTTGAAGAACTTTTCCGTCATATGCACGTTTGGCTTGGGGAAGAAAAATGGTCGCCCCATGGCATCTCCTTCTATATATACATCGAAGAGAGCAGAGACGAACCTTTGTGCATCTTCCTGATAGTCTTCATAATTGGCACCAGTGAATTCCCCTTTGGGTCCGATAGCAGGCACACCAACAAAATGGTCTGGAACTTCCCAATATAAATTGAGATCGCTGAAAATGGATTGGCCACCTCGGGCCACAGCTTGTTGCGCGAATTCGAAAATCAGGATCTGAGCCAGCTGCTTCATTCGTCTATCATCGACATTCTCTAAATAAGGAGCTAGAAAGAGATTTACCGCGTCCCATCCAATGGCACCTGCAAAATGCCCTTGAAGCGCAGCGGAGAATTTGATTATTTGTTCTATCAAAACCTCGGGGTGTTTTGCAGGTTTAGCGATACTGATTGCATTTGGTAGGTTAAGTCCAAACTTTTTAACATACTCGATTGACTGACCGGAGCAATAAGGTCTATCAATCATTCCAAGATCGTGTAAATGAATGTCTCCGCGCATATGAGCATCAGCAAGGTCTTGACTAAAGACCTCCAATAAAGCAAACTCTTTCTTTATCCTTTCAGAAAGCGTGAGATTCGTGGCTTCAGGTCCATGTGGAACGTTAGCATTTTCTTTATTTGGATTCATTATTATTTGTCTTGCATCATAAAGGGGGACGCCCAAACGAGTATGCTGACGGCGTATTTTGGCTAGACCGTACTCTACCAGTTTGGCATTGGTAAGTTCGCGTATCAAAGGAGCTGTCACCACGTCCAACTCCAAAGATGCTATAAGCTTCTCAACCTCCCTAGCCACAATGGAAGCGGCGTCCTCGCTAATAGTAGTCTCTCTGATCAAAGCCTCGTATATTCTGCTTCTATCCCATTTCTTAATCTCCTCATCCGAAGTTCTCACGAAGAGTGAGAGTTCTGTAGACTCCTTTTCATCCGACCATATTAACCCTGGTTCAGTGTCTCGAACATCTGCTGACGACTCTACAAACTTCATGTCTACACCCCATTAAATTTAAGGCCTGAAATTTCAAAGGGTTAATGTTAATCTACCCCATCCCGTGCATCATCATATTACAGGCAAAAAAGGGGATTGCGCGGTGCCGATAAACTATTTTTTGGGCAATAATCTGCTAACATTTTAAATGCCTGTTAATACCTGAAAAAGGCTTATTATTTACCATATCTGTTACCATATTTGTGAACAGATGTTTCATCCAGAGAGAGATTTAAGGTTCGTAATCCTTGATATATTGAAAGAGGAAGGAAAATCGATTAGCGCCATATCTCGAGAATTGAAAGAAAGGGGCTACGACCTACATAGGCTCATACTGACTGGTTATCTCAGAGCTATGACTGACCTCAACGTTCTCAGAGAAAAAAATATACCGCCTGCAAAGATATTTCTTGCATCGAAAACCAAGGAACAAACCATTTATGAGATAATTGGCGATAAAGTAAGACAGCTTTATGGAGAAGGAGAGAAGTCAGATAAAATCATCCTATTCACATTGAATCGTTTATTCCGCAGAGCTATTTTCTCTGATGAAATGGTAAAAGCAGGAATAAAAACATTCCCAGGCGTCGAAGCTTCAAAGGAGGAAAGACAACAAGCCAAACAAGCACTCACTCGTTCGGGTTTCAAAGTTCCAGATTCTCTCAAAGCGTATATAATTGATGATCCCGAAATGGAGAAGGAATATACCGAAGTACTCGCAAGGCTGTTAGCTGATTTATTCAATATTAATTATTTAATTAAGGAGACTAAACAAACAAGACTCAATTTGTAAATCATATAGCAGGTCAAATATGAAAGATTCAGTGGCGAGCAACATATTTAAATAGCAATCTCTTTCGCTCGCATATGGATCTTGAGGCGTTGGTCAACGATTTGCGGTCCTATCCTGGAATATTGCGCAAAAAGACCATTTCAGACGTTCTCAGCTTCTTTCCAAAGACCTCGCAAAATAGAGTGTTGGCGGCATATGGAGAGGATGCCGCTGTAATTGAGCATAAAGGTTCTGTTTTACTTTTAGCCGCTGATGGTATTATGGAGAGTTTGATGAAAGCTAATCCTTGGTTCGCGGGATATTATGCCATTTTAGTAAATATAAATGACATCGCTGCGATGGGAGGAATACCTTTAGCCCTTGTCGACATAATTTCTATGAAGGATGAAAAGGTATGTAGTCAGGTAATGAAAGGGATGGAGAGTGCAAGCACCAAATTTGGTGTTCCTGTAGTGGGGGGCCATACTCATCCAGATTGCAATTACAATGCAGTGGACGTAGCCATTTTAGGGACTGCGGAGAAGGAAGAAGTGATATATAGTCATAAGGCTCAGATCGGAGATGACATAATTTTTGTTATGGATTTGGATGGATATTATCCTGAAAAATTGAACTATGCCTGGGATACTACTAGCAGGAAAGATGCGGAAAAGGTCCGCCGACAGATACTGCTCATGAATGAGGTAGGAAAAAAACGATTGGCTCATTCTGGTAAAGATATGAGTAATCCTGGCTCAATCGGTACATTAGGGATGCTTCTTGAGACCAGTGGCAAAGGAGGAGTAGTCGATTTAGACAAAATCCCACGTCCAAAAGGTATCGATTTCAACCAATGGTTGAAATCATATCAAGGCTGTGGATTCGTGCTTACAGCAGATCCTAGAAACTCAATGGAGATAATTTCCATATTCCAAAAAGAAGGGGTCGATGGGGCGATTGTTGGTAGGGTAGATAATAGCTCCAAACTGATTATCCAATCGGAAGGAGAATCAAAAATACTTTTCGATTTCAGGACAGATAAGATTACTGGTTGTGGTCCAGAATTACTTCCGGAAAGATGTAAATACACTGACCATAAGTGCTAGGCCACGGAGGTTGTCGCCTGGTCCCGGGCATGTGATCCAATCATCTTCTCAGCCCCGCCCCCCTTCGAGCGCTGGTAGTCCAGGGTAAGGCTGCTCCCGTCAGGGCCTGACCCGTTCCCCCTGATTAGGATCAGGGGCGCCGCCCTCCAGCTGCGCCACGAGATCGCCACCAACCCCGAAGGACAGAACCTCATAGTTGATGACTGGGCATGCACGGTTCCAGTTACGCCGCCCTCCGCTGTCACCCCCGCTATCGACGATTTGCGGTGTATAAGGGCACGCCGAACGTCCCGGTCTAGCCTAGCATAGCATCTTATTCATGAATACTATAAAAAGATATTCTATCGGTAAGCTATTTCATTTACAAGACGTTTTATTAAGTCAACTAATATTTGATTTTAAAATAAATTAATTAACAAATAGTTTTATTATTGATAAAATTATTTCGAGGATGGGGAGGAACGATTGAGTCGGGTGGGTCTTAAAGCACATAAGTATGGTTTGCTCAGAGTCTCTCAGGCATTGGAGAAAGGAGAATCGCTTTTCGAATTTCCTAGAGATAGATATGCCAGCCTGAGAAGAAATTTGGTGGGAATGTTTTCTGGCATCGCCATTATATTAAGTCTATGGTACGTAGTTGCGGAAATGGTCTCCGCTATGAAAGGAGTGTATTTTCCCAGACCTTTAGAGACCTTTCAAGCATTTGCCGATGCATTAAGTGGCATCCCAATCCAGGGAAAGAGCATTTATGACCATACATTTGCTAGCCTATATCGATGGGGGGTAGCATACGTCCTTGCAGTGGTCGTGGGGATTGGTATAGGATTCCTTTTAGGCATTTCCCAGAAGGCGCATCAGCTTTCAGTGGTTTCAATCTACATTTTACAAATGATACCTGGTCTAGCATGGATACCAATTGCTATGCTAATATTTGGTTTAGGGGAGACGGCAACAATTTTTATGATCTTCATGACTGCTTTCCCCCCCATAGTTATCAATACTTCGGGGGGATTGCGTTCTGTATCCTGTGTTTATAAAAGAGTATCTCAAATGTCGGGAGCTGGGCGTTTACTTTCCTTCAGTTTGGTTTTTTTACCTGCCTCTGCTCTGTCCATAATTGACGGTTTGCGCATAGGACTTGCTAATGGTTGGAGGGTGCTGATCGCTGCTGAAATGGTAGTTGGAATAGCCCTTGGCCTAGGATATGTCATCATCCAATCAAGATATAGCTTGGATTATGTGTCAGCATTCGTATCCATCATGATGATATGTTTGATAGGGCTGACAGTGGAAAAGATGTTGTTCACAGTAATTGAAGAAAAAATAAGAGACCGCTTGGGTCTTGAAAGGGAAGTATAGTATGCTGGAATTAAGAGATGTAAGTAAAGTTTTCCTAGATTATGAAAGGGGCAAAGGTCTTGTCGCCCTAAGCCACATCAATCTTAAGGTAGAAAAGGGCGAGTTCGTATGCTTAATAGGTCCCAGTGGTTGCGGGAAAACCACCCTCTTGAATGTGGCTGCTGGGTTTGAAAGGCCTACAAAAGGAGAGGTCTTATTCGAGGGCCGTCGATTAGATGGTCCAGGACCGGATAGGGCTGTTGTTTTCCAAGAGTTCAGTCTATTTCCTTGGATGAGTGTCCTTGAAAATATAGAGTTCGCTTTAAGGGCGGTTGAAGCAGATAAAAGACAACGAGAAAAGAGGGCTAAATTCTATTTGAATTTAGTAGGGCTGTCAAATTTTCAAGCTGCAAGGCCCAGCGATCTCTCAGGTGGGATGAAACAGCGTGTGGCAATAGCCAGAGCCTTGGCTATGGACCCTCAGGTGCTACTCATGGATGAGCCCTTTGGTAGTTTGGATGAGCAGACGCGAAGGCGTTTAGATAGTGAGACTTTGTGCCTCTGGAAAGTCGGCAGGAAAGGTGTTATATTCGTAACCCATAATATTGAGGAAGCTATATTTCTAGGGACAAGAGTAGTTTTGATGTCCCCCTCGCCAGGTAGAATAATGAAAGAATGGAAGATAAATTTAGAATGGCCAAGGGATCCCGCCTCTCAGGAATTCGCCTCACTGAAGAAGGAAATTTCGTCTAATTTACATATTTGCGCTTGTGCTAAGACTTCCGCTTCATCACCTGAGACTTTAACTCCTGTCGTCATAGAAGAAAATGAGAAAATCGGTTGAGGAGGGTAGAAAATGAGAAAATCATCGATAGTGGTATTAGCTCTAGTCTTAATGTTGCTAATTGGTTTCTTTGGAACGACCTTTCTGCTTAAAAATAAATTGGATGAAAAAATGGACCTAGTACTCACATATTCCAACAAGTTCAATTATGAGCCATTCATCGTGGCCGTTGAGAAGGGTTATTTTATTGATGAAAACCTGAATATTACTACCATGGTGGTCAGTGGAGGTATACAGTCTGCTGAAGCCATCATAACTGGATCGGCTGATGTGGGGGCTATGGGAGATGCACCAGCAATTATCCTTTTAGATAGGAATCCAAGTGCCAGAATTTTATGCCGTTACTCAGGAGGTGAAGGGCTACATCGATACATAGCTCAAGATTATATCACTCAACCAAAGGACTTGGAAGGTCGAAAAGTAGGTATCCAAATGGGATCTAGCACTCATGGTTCTTTTCTTCAATGGATGAAAAAGAACGACGTAAATATGTCAAAAGTTACCTTAGTACCTATGAACCCTAGCGATATGCCTAATGCCATGAATACCAAGCAGATAGATGCGATGGCAGGTAGTGAGCCATGGCCCACTAACGTAGAGAGGCTGTGTGGAGGCAGCGTGCATCAGATTGGAGATTCAAGCGGTCTTGGCAATACTTTTCCACTTCTATTCATGGCTTCAGGTAAAGCCTTGGAAGAGAAGCCTGAGGCAATCAAAGCTGCCATGAGAGCTTTGCAACGAGCGATTGATTTCATCAATCAAAATTATAACGAGAGCGTTGATATTTGCTCAAGAAAAATTGGATTAAGTATTGAAGATACCCGGAGAAGTATGCAAAAGCAATTTTTTGCCATAGGCTTCGATGACACAGATTTACAAAGCTTAGAGCAGACCGCCGAATTCCTACTTGAAAATGGAAGGATATCTGCAATTCCTGAATTCACGTCAAGATTGTCGCCAAATATTTGTCTTAATGATAAGCCAAGAAATTCTATTATTATGGAAGGAGTGATCTTATCAAAGGACGAGAGAGATTCTTAACAGCCCTTAATCTTGAAATCCCTGATATGGTTCCCATATTCCTTCGGGATTTGACCTTGGGCTTAGATGAGTGTAATTATTCTACTCCTGAAGTATGCGCTCCGCCTTATGATGCAGAGAAGTCTGCTCGCTCGGTAATATCATTGCAAAAACGTCTGGGCCAAGATGCGGTGGTTGGCTGTATTCATTATGTTGGGTTTGATGCTCAGTCACTGGGTGGGGAGCTGAAATTTCCTGATCGAGGAATACCTTCAGTGATCAAGCATCCCTTGGAAGGAGGGGATTGGAGAGAACGCATTGTTATGCCTTCGATGAATGATAGCCCGTATCGCGAGGCTCTTCGTTCTTATGAGCTAGTCTCTAAATCATTAAGAGAAGAAGCTGAGGTGGTTTGCAATCTGGAGGGGCCGATGACAAAAGCTGCGCTGTTACGCGGATTGGAGCGTTTTGCCATGGATATCGAGCTAGACAGGTCATCAGCAAAGGATGTGACCTATCTGTCCACTCAACTATCCATCGCCTTTTTGGAGGAGGCCGCGAGGAAAGGAGCTGGAACGTGCTTTTTAGCATCTTCCACGGATAATCCTTCGATTTTCGGCAGCGAGGTCTTTCGCCATTTCTCATTACCAGGGGTGCGTGAGATAACAAAGAAAGCTAAAAATCTCGGAATGCAGACCATTTTTCATCCCCATGGCATCTTTCAATCACCGGAGAATATTTCACTTGTAGAAGATATTATATCTACAGGAGTGGTTGGAATCCAATTTGCAGAGGAGAACGACCTCAGATTTTTAAAAGAAATATGCCGTGGAAAGGTGTGCGTGTTAGGAGGACCGAACGTCTTCACCACGCTGCTGTTCGGACCGGAGGAAAGGATAGAGCGAGAGACTAGAGAATATATAGATAAATGCGCTGCTGAAGGAGGCTATATATTAATGTGCTCATGCTCTCTTCACCGTGGCATGCCAATGCACCATGTGGAGGCCATGATTCGTTGTTGTAGATCATATGGTAAATATTTTTGAATTTTCTCAGGAAAAGTAGTAAAACCTCTTGCTCTAATAGTGCGCTGAATTATCGATGATAACTCAGTCAAAATCAAGCAAACCAGAATGGATAAAAATCAAGCTTGGTGATGTTCAGAAGGTAAGAAGTGTCCGTGAGATTTTAAACCAATGCTCAGTTAGAACTGTTTGCGACTCTTCTCAATGCCCGAACCTGGGACAATGCTGGGAAAGGGGTGCGGTGACTTTTCTTATTCTCGGTCAGATATGCACACGTTACTGTAGATTCTGTGCCGTTTCTACAGGAAACCCTAATGGAGTTTTGGACGAAGAAGAGCCGGAAAGGGTAGCACAAGCGGTGGAAAAAATGGGTTTGAATTATGTGGTGGTAACTTCTGTTACACGCGACGACCTGCAGGACGGAGGAGCCAAGGCCTTTGCAAACACAGTTAAAGCCATAAAGTCTATGAATCGAGATGTAAAGGTTGAGTTGTTGTTGCCTGATTTTCAATGCCATGAGGATGCTTTGAGAATAGTGTCCAGGGCCGGTGCGGATGTATTAGCTCATAATTTAGAGGTGGTTCGCCGCTTGCAAGAGTCGGTGAGGGATGCTAAAGCAGGCTATGAAAGTTCTCTATTTGTTTTGAAAGAACTCAAAAGTAATGCGCCACAAACCCCAGTCAAGACATCTATAATGCTAGGTTTAGGAGAAACGGAGGAAGAGATATTTGAAACTATGATGGATGCACGAAAAGCTGGAGTTGATTTCATTAATTTAGGACAATATTTACAGCCTAAGGGTGTAGAATTGAGAGTGCAGCGATACATTAAGCCAGAAGAGTTCATACGTTTTAGGGAGTGGGGGCTCTCAATGGGATTCAAAGAGGTTATGGCAGGGCCATTAGTGAGGAGTTCATATCGAGCTCGTGACATGCTTTTAGGAGGGGAATGAGTGTTAATAGATGAATTTGATCCAGAAAAAGGGGAAATGCTGAGCATATTGGACAAGGATGGAGTAGTGAACAAGTCACTTGAACCTTTAATAGAGGAAAGCAAGCTGATACATGCCTATAAGACTATGGTATTATCGCGAATAGCGGATGAAAAAGCAGTAAAGCTTCAGAGACAAGGACGTTTGGGAGCTTATCCTCCTTCTCGAGGTCAGGAAGCCAGTCAAATAGGGCCCGCCCTCGCTTTAGAAAAAGGAGATTGGATTGTATGGGCATTTAGGGAATTGGGAGCTCTCCTGTTGAGGGGTATTCCACTTTGGCGACTCTATCTCTATTGGATGGGTAATGAGGAAGGTTCGATTTTAGAGGGGGACGTGAACGTCACTCCCTCTGCTGTTCCAGTTGGTAGTCAGATCCCTCATGCTGCAGGCATCGCATATGCTATCAAGTATCGCAAAGAACCAAAAGCGGTGCTTTGCTACTTCGGAGATGGCGCCACGTCAGAAGGCGATTTCCATGAAGGATTGAATTTTGCTGGACTTATGCGGTTGCCAGTAGTGTTCGTTTGTCAAAACAATCAATGGGCCATCTCTGTTCCGAGAAAAAGACAAACCGCTTCGCTAACTCTGGCACAAAAGGCAAATGCTTATGGTTTCAAAGGGATTCTGGTGGATGGAAATGATATCCTGGCCCTATATGCCGCTGCCAAGGAAGCCTTAGAGAAGGCCAAAAGAGGTGAAGGGCCCACCCTCATTGAGTCATTCACATATCGCATGGGCGATCATACAACTTCTGACGATGCGTCCCGTTATCGAAGCGAGGAGGAAATAGCCTATTGGACTGCTAGAGATCCCATCTCAAGATTCAGAACATATCTTATTTCCAAATCTTTATGGAATGAGAAGAAGGAAAGTGCGTGGACTGAAGAGGCTACGAGGATAGTAGAGGAGGAGGTTAAGAGGGCAGAATCATTTCCTCCACCATCTTTAGATGAAGTATTCATTCATACCTATGCAAACATGAGCGAGGATCTAAAAGCCCAACTCAGCTTCCTTCGCTCAGAGCTTATGCCTTCACGGGAGGGCTGATAGATGGCATTGATGAACATGGTTGGCGCTATAAATTCAGCCCTTCGTGAAGAAATGGACCGTGATCCATCGGTGGTTTGCCTGGGAGAGGATGTAGGCGTCAATGGGGGAGTTTTCCGCGTCACCGAAGGATTGTATAATCTATTCGGTGGAGATAGAGTCATAGACACGCCGCTGGCTGAATCCAGTATTGTTGGCACGGTCATAGGTATGGCTATGAATGGCCTACGACCAGTAGCGGAGATTCAATTCATGGGATTTATATATCCAGCGTACCAACAATTAGTATCTCATGCGGCAAGGATGCGCAATAGGACACGGGGTCGAATTGGCCTACCACTCGTGGTCCGCACACCTTATGGAGCTGGCGTGAAAGCTTTGGAGCACCATTCGGAGAGCACCGAAGCAGTATTCTGTCATATTCCTGGTTTAAAAGTCGTTGTGCCTTCAACCCCTCTTGAGGCTAAAGGATTGCTCACTTCTAGCATAAGGGACCCCGATCCAGTTATTTTCCTTGAACCTACACGCCTTTATCGAATGATAAAAGAGGAAGTTCCAGATGGTGAATACACCATTCCCTTGGGGCAAGCTAGAAAGGTCCGTCAAGGAAAGGATGTGACAATCGTTGGCTGGGGAGCCATGATGGCTGTAATAGAGAAAGCAGCGGTGCAACTGGATAATCAAGGCATAAGCGCTGATATCCTAGATATGAGGACTTTGTCCCCTATGGATTATTCCTCCATTTTGAACTCAGTAAAACGAACGGGTAGATGCGTGGTTGTTCATGAGGCTCCAAAGAACTGCGGTTTAGGGGCGGAGATTTCAGCCAGAATAATGGAAGGCGCTTTACTTTCTTTACAAGCTCCAGTTGAGAGGGTAACTGCTCCTGACATAACTGTTCCTCTTCCTAAAGGGGAGAATTATTATTACATCGAACCTGATAGAGTAGTGAAAGCAGTTAAACGAGTTATGAGCTTCTGAGGTGTTGGCATGCCGACGGATTTTAAATTTCCAGATCTGGGGGAGGGTGTAACCGAGGGAGAGATTAAAAGGTGGCTTATCAAAGAAGGGGATGAGGTAAAGCAAGACCAATCAATAGCTGAGGTTGAGACGGACAAAGCAGTGGTGGAAATGCCATCACCAGTCACTGGAAAGGTCTTACGTCTTTATCATAAGGAAGGGGAGACGGTGAAAGTAGGCGAAATCTTGGCCACAATCGCAACACCAGGGGAAGAAATGGCTATATCTTCCCCTATCACAGCTCCCTCCAACGAAGCGGATAGAAAACCATCAGTTTCCGTAGTTGGCGAATTACCTGAAGAAGAGATTATAGTGAGCTCCAAGTCGCTTGGGGAGGTCACCCCTTCAAACATTCTTGCCACGCCGGCGGTGCGAAAGTTAGCAAAGGATTTGGGGGTGGAGATAAGTAAAATTAAAGGCACAGGCCCCTCCGGTCGGATCACCGAAGAGGATGTGCGTCAAGCTTCACAGACTACTATTACTGCTCGCCCTCGCAAAATCGCGAAATTTGATCTTTATGGTTATATCGACCGCGAAACAGTTAAAGGCATTCGCAAAACCACAGCCAAGAAGATGATGGAATCCACTTTGAAAACTGCCATGGTGACCATGATGGACGATGCTGACGTTACAGACCTTGTCGCCATGAGAGAGCGTTTGAAGTCTATTGCCTTAGAGCAGAAGAAGGTGAAATTAACCTATATGCCTTTCATCGTCAAGGCTACAGTGATGGCTTTAAAGAACAATCCGTACCTTAATTCCAGTCTAGACGAAGATTCAGGTGAGATAATCCTGAAGAAATATTACAATATAGGTGTGGCAGTGGCCACAGATGAGGGTTTGATGGTACCAGTGATAAAGGCGGCGGATCAAAAGGAGATTATGGAAATCGCTGCAGAGATTGAGGACTTAGCTAAGAAGGCAATGGAACGGAAGATAGATCTAGGAGATTTAAAGGGAGGGACTTTCACAATAACGAACTATGGGACCCTGGGAGGAACTTACGGCAATCCCATAATCAATTATCCAGAAGCCGCAATTCTAGGTATAGGAAGGATAAGAGAGATGCCCTGGGCACATGATGGCGAGATTAAACTTAGGAAAATAATGCCCCTTTCCTTGACTTGGGATCATCGAATTATGGATGGTGCGCATGCAGCGAAGTTCATGGGGGAATTCCGGCGCTATTTAGAGAATCCTGAATTGATATTGGCCATGCACTAACGCGAAAAGTTCCAATCTCTTGAGGCGTATCTCTGCTCGGCCAACACTTTCGCCCTAACCAGTTCATCATCGCGCCAAGTCCCTTCATCCCACGTACGGCCTTTTAAAAAAGATGTCTTCATAGCATTAAGGACCTCTTCTTTGCTTGCGTGACAGACCTCCTTAAGAGATATTATTCTATCTTCTGGCGAAGCTAGTTTTCTTCCTTCCAGTTTCTGCGAGGGCACTTTAAGCACCCGAAACATAGTTTTCCTATCCACGCTAAGAAGTATGGTTCCATGTTGAAGGAATACGCCATTCCTGCGGGTTTGAGCGCTTCCAGAGATTTTTCTCCCGTCGACTAGAACATCATTTACTGGAGCAAAAACACCTTTAACTCCTAAAATCGCTAAGGCATCCACAATACGCCCACATACTTCGCGATAGGCGGCATTTATGTCTAGAGGCATAAGCTCCTCAGGACATATCACACTATAGGTTATCTCTCCATGCTGATCATGGTAAACCGCTCCCCCGCCAGTTCGCCTACGAACCACATCAATACCCAAAAGGACGCATGTGCGATAATCGACTTCTTGATTCATGCTTTGAAAAGCTCCGATGCTCACGGCGCTAGGCTTCCAGCCATATAGTCTGATGGTGGGGGGGCTAGTACCTTTCATGACTCCCTCGCATACCGCCTCATCTATGCCCATATTCATGGCTGCACTCCAATACTCGAAGTCCACGAACCTCCACCTCATTCCTTGGCCCTCCAGAGAGCATCTATCAAGTGTTGAACATCAACACCGAGAATGGTTATTTTTTCTTCATCAATCTCCTTTTCTAAGTACCTTTTCGCACTTGTCTTATCAGGCATAGTCAAACAACACTCTAGCCATTCCTCAATTGCTTCTATGCGTTCTTCAGGATAAAGGAAGAAATCTCCATGTAACCGAACTTTACCAGTGGGCAATAAAGTTAGGCGGAACAGCTTACCTCCATCGATTTTTCGCACCACCGTTCTGCCCGACAAGCTATTATCAACCCTTAGCCCAAGCGGTTAACTTTTCAGCATCCACACGGGATCCGCATATGGCTTTTCCAGTCCTCTCATTATAGAAAGCTGGAACGCCGAGATCGCCCCCACATGCTGCCGAAATTGATTCTCCATACTTGCGCATTAACTGCGCGTTCTTCTCGTCGTGCCATACCTCCAATCTTACAATTTTAATTCCTGTTTGGGCCTCCCATTGATCAACTACAGGGTGCAATTTCTTACAATGAGGGCACTCTCTTCCATAGAACCAAATCAGTCTTTTTCCTTCCTCATATGAATCATTTTCTGCCATTCTTTAATCACCTCTTTCGAAAAAGCCCGCACCAGCATTCTCCGAATTCTTTCCATGTCTGTTGAGCAAGAAAATTGCATGGACATATGAGCTTTAAGTCTTTATTAGCATCTCCTGTTGGGATGCGGCAGGGACAATATTTTAAGCCTTTATTAACATCATTTTCAAGCACGCCGTTTGCCAACTGCCTCACACTATCTTCCTCTTCCCATAGCCTTATTCGTCCATTCCTTTGAACGAAATCCTTCCAAACCTCTAAGACCTCATCAGGGGTAGCAGGATATGAGTCCATTTGTACGTTCAATTCTCTGAAATCTGAAGCCGCGGAGGGTGAATAAGATTCGTCTGAACCGCAAGAATAGCAATGACGCAATGGTTTAGCTCCAAAATGCCAATCGCCGCAATTATTGCAACGCAGAAAACTTTTATCCTTAGATAGTTCAGTAACTTTGTTTGCTTCCTTTCTGTTGCAATTGACGAAGGCATTCTTCATTCCGCAGGTAGGACATACCTCTGGCGGTCTCAAGCCGTAATGGATGTCATTGCAGACGTGGCATCGCCAAAAACGCTTTTTTTCGTTCATCAAGCTCCCATACAATGAACACATCGCTTCCCTTTATAATCCCTTTCATCCCTGCCAGCAATAAAAATGAAATTCTATGTTCTATCAAAGGTCTAAGTAAAAATTATAGAGCCGAGGAATGATAAAATAGGGCCCGGACCTATCAGTCCTCCAAGGTGATTATATGGAAGGATTAGACCAGTTGATTTATTCCGTGGCTCTCCTATTCTTCATCTTTGATCCTTTCGCTTCTTTACCTATATTCATTTCCCTAACAAAAAATATGGACGATAAAGAAAAAGAAAAGAGTGCTTTATATGCCATAATGGTAGCAGCGACACTTTTCGTCATTTTCACCCTATTGGGCACTGCCATATTAGACTTATTTGGTATAAGTCTTGATGCCTTTCGTATCGCTGGAGGTTTAGTCTTACTTCTCATGGCGATTGAAATAGTTTTCTCTTTGAGTTTTACTAGAACGAATGAACAAGGCAACGTTGCTTGGGTGATCGTTGCTACTCCTATTTTGACAGGGCCAGGTGTTATATCTACCGCCATTCTACTAACTTCACGAGTAGGCTGGTTCACGACAATAATTGCAGGAGTCATATCACTTGCGATAACTTGGGGATTGTTGCGCAATTCAATTCTAATACTTCGCAAAGTCGGAACGAATACAATCGAGATATTTTCAAAAATAATCGGATTGCTATTGGCTGCTTTAGCAGTGGAGTTTATCCTTCAGGGTATACACGATTGGATAGGAACGCATCCTTTAGTAATCCTATTTCTATAAATAAGATATTAAAAAATGAATCCTTTTATGCGTGTTTAAATACATTCAATTTTTAAAATAATAATATTCAGTGAAATTTTAAAAAATGTTTAATAGGAATAAAAAGGTGATTCACTGAGCGACAAAGATGATTTCATAAGGAAAGCAAGAAGTAAGTTAGGAATATCTGAGAAGGCAGCTCAGGTTTTATAGGATCTAGGGATTCATGAAATATATCAACTAAAAGAAAAAAAATCCTATAGCTATGTATGAGGAGTTGAGAAGCAAACCTGGGGCTTTTCTGAACCATGCATGCGAATCAATTCAAGCTTGCTGTAAAATTAGCCCATGGCTTATAATTATTTCGTATCTGTAAGGTTATTTTAGAAAAAATATTAAGAACCACCCCCCGGCTGATTCCACTGCAGGTGCAGATTGATGACTGAGAAGGTTAGGACGAGTGGTGGAGCCTGTGGTGGAGCCTCGGTAGACGAGTCGAAAAAAATTTGGGTAGCTGGAGCTAACGTCGGAATAAGCAATTGGAGCAAGGTTGTGGAAGAAGTTAGGGCTTTAGGGCTCAAGGACAATGAAAAGATAGCCGACGAACTGCTATTGCGTGTGAAGAAAAATGACTTCGTACCACGCTCCAAGGAGGGGGAATATCGCAAGGTTCTGTTGGAGGAGTATCTGAACACACCATAACTTGCCTGCCCTTTTAATGGATGCTGTGGTGTTCAAATATCGTTTTCCTAATTTTTGAACTCTGAACGAATGTAATTGAAATTGTTTTAATGCGGTATACTAGTTTCTGTAAGTCGATGAAAGAGCCAGAGTAAGAAAATAGTTCCTGCCGTCAATATGACCGAGAACAGCATTATTCTTTGTTCGCTCCATTCCTTTTTACCCCATAATATCGATCTCAAGAATATTTGCATGATGATTAGAATTAGAGATATCAAGGAGATTATGATGAAGCTCGATATTAAATACCAACCCAATCCCCCAAGATCAATTTTCGTTGCGAAATATGCTAAGAAAAAGAAAGGTGCCAATATGAAAAGATCCTTAAAAGTAAAACATCTTTTATCCTCCTTTCCTCCTAATAATCTCGCCATTACAGTTAAAAGCATGATTCCTAAGGACAATCCCATAATGAGACCTGATGTAAGTCTCCATTCGTTATTCGTTTCTCTGAAGCCTAAATAGGAAGAGACCCCATCGAAGGCAAAAATCATTAAACCAAATGCGCAAACAATCAGCGTGGGGATATCTGGTAAACCAGATCGCTTTTTTCTGTGGTTAAAAATGAAAAACAGCAGCACAATACCGAATCCCAACATCGTACCTGTGTCCCGAGCGCATACAGGAAACTGCATTCCGCCCATGAACAAAGAGCGGGATGATATCTGATGACAAAGGGCATAACCTATCTCCCATAACAAATCAGCCCATGCTTCAACAGGTCCTGATGAACTCTGCAAAATTAGATTAAAAGAATTTAATAAGGACATACAATCGAACGAAGACATAATAACAAAAGGAAATGGAATTAAAAAGGTAAAGGATTTAGCCTTCACATGAAGGCTAAGCCCAAAGCGACGAATATCACAGCATAGCACAAAATCGATAGCACGATCGCGGCCAAGCTGATGAGAAGACAATTCTTACCTACATGTCGCTTCTCAGGGTTTGGATCGTTCATCCATATTAGGAATATTACAATTCCTATCAGCAGGCTGAGGAAGGATAGAATATACAATATGTACTTCAATGCTCCTAACGACTCATACTGCTGAGGCTGTCCATAAGGTGGTGCTGGCTGTCCATACTGTGGTTGGTTCTGTGGCCTACCACAATGCGGGCAAACATTATATTCGACAGGGATCTGTCTGCCGCAGCCTGTACACATGCGTGTATTGTCGGTCAACTCTTTTTCCTCCTAAGTCTCTGGTGAGGTCTGGCCCCCCAAAGTGATTAGCATAAAGCTGATTTTCAATATATAAAACCATTCTGTGTCTGAGGAAAGCTAAAAAGTTGATAATTATAAGCTTATTTTAGATAGAAAAGATTTTTATCATCCTTCTTTCGCCTTCCCACATTCAGGGCAAAATTTATGCGAGGATGAAATCGTCTTGCCGCATCCTGTACAAATCCTGGTCGTTGTCTCAATCGCAGTGGTTTCCGCAGGAGAATGGGGTGCGGCATTAGGTCTACCGCAGTGAGGGCAGAATTTTAAATTTTCATCGATTTGCCTTCCACATCCCATGCATAAGCGATGAGAGCTTTCTGAAGAAGGTTTAACATTAGTAGCGGGACGGGAGTTGGGCCTTCCACAATAAGGGCAGAAGTTCAAATTCTCAGCAAAATTTCTCCCACATCCTAGGCACCTAATACCCGACTGTGGTATAGAAGAGGTTGAGGGTGTAGATGGAGGAGTGGGATTAGGACGACCACAGTAAGGACAGAATCGCAGTCCATCAGGTGATTGCCTCCCGCATCCTGGACAGAGGCGTGTTTTTGCCCCTTCTGCTACTAATTGAGCGTTAGAGACATATGCAGGAGAATTTGTCTGTGCTTGGTCCGGTCGACCGCAGTAGGGGCAGAATTTTAATCCGATCGGGATATCCCTTCCGCAACCAAAGCATTTGCGCATTGGCTGGCTTGAAGACATTTGTGCCGATGCCCTGCCATATGGGGCTGGTCTACCACAATTAGGACAGAAATTGAGACCATCTGGAACTTCTCGAGAGCAGGAAATGCATATTACTTTAATTTGAGCAGAGGCAGAACTGCTTGACTCTGTTCCGACCAATGGGGCAGAGCTGGTTTGAGAGGATGAAGGTGCAATAAATTCTTTACCACAGTAAGGACAGAATCGCAGTCCTTCAGGTGATTGCCTTCCGCATCCAGGACATAATCGCTGAATGCTTTCTTGTTTCACTTGATTGGAAATATCAGTATTAGTTGATAGAACAGCACCCTGCTTCCTTGTACCACAGAAAGGGCAGAATTCATTCTCATCTAATACCTCGCGTCCACATCCATTGCATATGCGCTTTCGCTTATTGAAAGGTAAATTTAAGGGCATCTTCATTACCTCAGGGAAGGCTAACCTTTAATAGTTTTATAAGATTGATACGCCTGACATCATTATCAATCTTTTCTAGTTTTTTTCATTTCTGATCTACTATTTTTATTAAGTGATAACCAAATTGGGTCTTGACGGGTCCTACAATCTTACCCTTTTCTCCTTCAAATGCAGCTTTCTCGAATTCAGGGACCATCTGACCCCTGCCAAACCAACCTAAAGAGCCTCCCTTCTTTCCAGAGGGGCATTGAGAAACTTTTTTGGCCAAGTCCTCGAATCTTTCCCCTGATGCGATTCGCGCTAAAATCTCCTTTGCCTCTTTCTCCGTTTTTACTAGGATATGCGAGCAATTAACCTGCTTTGGCATGAAGAAGGATACGTGCAATTCATTTGAAATAGTTATGCAATGCTAGGATTGTATATAATGGGCAAAGAATAAAGATACCATCCACATTTGTCTGGCTCATGTGGGGCCCCATTGACCTTAATTTGTGGGAGCGCAGGCGACGAGGAGAATTGGCGAATGTACGCCAAGCCGTTGAAAATATAATAGAAGCGGTCCGAAACCGTGGTGACGACGCCTTGTTGGAGCTTACAGAGCGTTTCGACGGCGTAAGCCTAGATTCTCTAAAAGTTTGCAGTGAAGAAATTAAGGCTGCTTATGAAAGAGTAGATGAATCATTAGTCAAAGCCCTAAAGGAAGCATCTGATCGCATACGTAGATTTCACAGTCTTCAATATCAGAAACAAAATTGGCTGGAGGAGATAGAAGAGGGGATATGCCTAGGTGTCAAACTTCTTCCTTTGGACCGTGTTGGGGCATATGTACCTGGAGGAAGAGCGTCTTATCCATCAACAGCGCTTATGTGCATTATTCCAGCAAAAGTGGTGGGCGTAAGTGAGACGGTAGTGTGCACACCTCCACCGATTAATCCTCTGACCTTGGTAGCCTTGGATATAGCTGAAGTTGATGAGATATATAAGATAGGCGGGGCTCAGGCGATAGCTGCCATGGCATTTGGCACAAAAACCATAAAGGCTGTTCGCAAGGTGGTTGGACCAGGGAATGTTTATGTTACAGAAGCAAAAATGCTACTTAGGGATAGAGTGGAAATCGATTTCCCTGCTGGTCCGAGCGAAGCCGTGATAATTGCAGACGATAGCGCTAATCCCTCTTTTGTAGCATCAGATATTGTAGCTCAAGCGGAGCACGGCCCGCATTCGTTCTGTCTCTTGATAACTAATGATGAGGATTTTGCCAAACGAGTGGGTGAATTTGTGGATAAATACGCATCATGCTCTCCAAGGAAAGTGATTCTTGAATCTTCTTTAAAGAATGTAGGATATATTCTAGTTGATAATATGGAAAAGGCAGTTGAGATTTGTAATTGCATCGCACCTGAACATATCTCTATACAATGCAAGCAATATGAGGAAGTCTTAGCATTGGTTCGTAATGCAGGCTCCATTTTCATAGGTTCCTATTCACCGATAGCAGCAGGAGACTATGCCTCAGGGACAAATCATGTTTTACCCACATCTGGCTACGCTAACCTTTATTCAGGTCTTGACATCAGGCATTTCTGCAAAGCTACTTCAGTTCAGCAGTTAAGTAAAGATGGGCTGCGTAAATTAGAACCTACCATCGTAAAACTTGCCAGTGCAGAGGGATTATTTGGGCACGCGCAATCTATCCAAATTAGATTAGATCATTGAAATTGATAGAATGATTTCATATTTGTCTAAAATTGAGAAAATTTCATGGTATTTACAATATCAGGATATCGAGTATTGTCATCATATATAAGTAAAAATATGTAAATTTATTATACGCATATATTTATTTTTTTTATAAAAATTTATAATCTCATATGACTATAATATACTATAAT
>JAVYMA010000020.1 GCA_038740345.1 Methanomassiliicoccales archaeon | reverse complement strand
TGCGAAGTTTCGGCATTATTTTGTTCATTTCTTAGTATAGAATCTAATCTCTCCAAGGCTGTTCGATTGCCTGGCCAGACCATTAAAGAACGCGCAGTTTTATAATCGCACCATCGAGCATCTGAGTGCTCTTTCCCACTAAGTTTGACCCTCGTCCCAGGCCGAACCTCCACACCAAAGGCGTATTCATAAACTGCTCTTGGAGCATAGAATCGATGAGCTTGAATTCCAGGAATTATTCTAACAATATCTTTGATACCAGTCTCCTCTCTTATTTCCCGTCTTAGGGCCTCTTCTAGAGTCTCATTATCTTCTACCCCTCCAGTCACTGGCTGCCAAAAACCACCCTGCATGGTATTTCGCTTTAAAACCAAGTAATATATTCCTGAATATCCCTTTTTAAAAATTATTCCTAAGATTTGGTGGTCTGTACGCACCATATGCCCGCCCTACTTTGAGTAACCTTCTCTTGCTTTCTAGTCCAGGGTTATCACTTCACCTGGATTCAATATAACGCATTTACACCTTGTTTCCGTTTCGACTTTAGATTTAAAAACCTCAGGATTAGCCTTAATAATAGGCCAAGTATTGAAATGCATTGGCACTACGAAACGTGGCTTTAACAATTTTACTGCTTTCACAGCGTCTTTTATATCCATAGTATAGCGACCTCCGATAGGTAATAAAGCAAGATCTAATTCATATTCTTCAGATATCAGTTCCATATCTTTGAATAAGGCTGTGTCACCAGCATGATAAATATTTCTACCATCCCCACTTATAACGAATGAAGTAGCTTGCCCCAAACTCGGGCCTTTATCAATCGAGGAAGTATGGAAAGCAGGAAATACTTTTACCCTGCCTATCTGGAGATCCAACGTACCTCCCAAATTTACATCCAACGTCTTTGCGCCCCGATTATAACAATAATTCGATAGTTCAAATGTAGCCACTATACAGGCTCCAGTTCGAATGGATATCTCCACTGAGTCGCCCAAATGGTCCCCATGTGCATGAGTCACGAGAATTACATCTGCAACCACATCATCACTTCTAATTGAAGTGCATGGATTTCCTGAAAGGAAAGGATCTATCAAGAATGTTCCCTTGGACGTAACTATTGAAAAGGCCGAGTGACCTAAATATTGAACTTTCATAAACTTACAATAATCAATCGTATATAAAGTTCGAGTATTCTTTTCAATCTTTCCTCAACTTTTTTCATAATGTCTTAAGACACGTATGCACTATTCGTTTTGCTGAATTTCCATCACCAAAAGGATTTTTCCAATTTCGTTCAGAACTCATCATTTTCTGTGCTGCTATTTCTATTTTAGATGAATCGATACCAGCTATAGTGTTTGCACCTACTTCCACCGTTTCAGGTCTTTCTGTACTTTGACGCACTGTGACGCAAGGGACATGCAATATACATGCCTCTTCTTGAACTCCTCCAGAATCAGTAAGGATAAGACGTGACGATGCTTCCAATGAAAGAAAGTCTATATAACCTACTGGCTCTAATAGCAAAATGCCATCTGTATCAATATTCTTTTCTTGTAGCATTTTTCTTGTGCGCGGATGAACTACGAATATCACTAACAATCCAGTCTTGATTCCCACCCTCTTAAACCCGTCGATTATCTCTTTTAAGTTACAAAAATTATCCACATTTTCCTGACGATGTATTGTAGCTAAAATATATTCATCTTTTTTTAATTTTAAATCTTGAAGTATTTTCGAGTTAAATTGGGAGATTACTAAATTCTGCTTTACTGCATCTACTATTGTATTACCTGTGCAAAACACATTTCTTATAATTCCTTCTTTGTTTAGATTCCTTACTGCATTTTGTGTGGGAGCAAATAATAAGTCTGAAATGTGGTCAACCAATATCCGATTAAGTTCCTCAGGCATTCCTTTTGTATAACATCTCAAACCAGCTTCAACATGACCGATGGTCAAACCCAATTTCGAAGCAGCGAGTGCAACTCCCAGCACGGTATTGGTATCGCCTTGAACAAGTACTATATCTGGTTTCTCTTCCTTTAATATTTGTTCACTACGCGTTAAAATTTTACCTGTTTGTTCTCCCTGTAAGCCAGAACCTACTTCTAGATTGTATTTTGGTTTTGGAAGAAGCAAATCTTGAAAAAATATGTAATCCATTTTATAAGAATAATGTTGACCCGTATGTAATATAAAATAGTTTGAGCCGAGCCGATCTAATTCTCTAATAACAGGTGACATTTTAATAATTTCAGGTCTTGTTCCAACAACTACACAAAAACGTGTGCTCACAAATCTTAATCGCTATTGCACAATATAATCATAATTAAGGTTTTTAAAATTCATTATAAATTATATTATCTAAAAATATATATAAAATTACAACATTTCAAATGATGAATTATTTATATATTTCTTGATTGTTTAGAAGATTATTATAAAAATCTTTGTAAATTTTTTAAAATTTTACTTTGGAGTTAGTTCTAATATACGCCGTAATTCCTCTTCGCTGGTGTTCAAGATTATTAGATCTCCAACCGTTGAGATAAGCGAAGTGGGAATTTTGACTTCTCTTCTTTTTAGTTTCGCTTTTTTCAAGTCCATTTCTTTAAACGCATCGCGATACATCTCAACTTCAAAAAATGGAATTCTCCAACCTCCTTCAGGGTCAAAATAGAGAGAACTTGTAATACCTATTTCTCGACCTTTTGCGCAAACTACTCTTCGATTTATAATATCACCTGCGCTGAATGGGACGGCGTCTATATCAATTAATAATTCTTTTAATTTTAATATAGACTCCCTTAATTTTATAACATCTCTCACTGAGGATACTTTGGAAACGTCGATGGCTATTCTTGCGGCTCCGAATAATGGTTTGCGAACGCCCACGTTTTCTTCATTTCCTTTCTTAAGGGTTATCCTAAGGGCCCTAGCATGCCAATCTTGAGTGTCCACTGCAACTCCTTCTACGTTGCCCAATAGTTTTGCATCAGAGGTTAAAACCTCTAATCCAATGATCTCATCTAATCTTAGCATCCCTACCCCATGAGTGTATTCGTAACATTCATATTAAATGTGTGTCCGTGCTGAGGGTAAAATCACTAACCATTCATATCAAAATCTATGATTCACCGCCCTTTTTCTTTTTGACCTTTCCTAAATATGAGTATACACCGTATCCCAATACAGAAAATGCAGCGAAAGCAAAAATAGCCATCCAAGGAATTTCTAACGGCTCAGGGGGAAGTGAGAGTGTTATTTGGGCTTCGTTCTCCTCAACATCCCATTCTTCGACTTCATCATCAGGATCCAGTATTACTTGAAAAGAATGTTGACCTCCTTTAGCAATCCATATTACGCTTATATTAATGGAACTATATGGGTATATATAAGGTATGATTATCGTATTTCCTAATTGTTTTCCATCGATCTTAACCTGCACCTTTATATTATATGCTGAGTCGTTTCCTAAATTCCAAATCGTAATATTGAATCGTACAGGTTTACTAATTATTGGTGGATTTGGATAATAACTGATATTTTGAGAAGAAACTTTCAGGTCTGGTTTGGTAGAAAATGGAGGATATACAATGAAATATTTTATTACAACATTATTTGATTCATTTAATTCTTTAATTACTTCTATTTCATCTATTTTAACCTTCAGCATTCGTTCGCCAATTGCAGCAGTCCAAGCAGTAGTTATATCTATTGTTTCTCCAGGACCTATTTGGGGAATCGTTAAAGGAGAGCCTAATAATAAATCATCGACATAGAAAGTGACCTGAACCATATCAGCTGTGATATCCCCCAGATTGGAGACAATTGCGGTAAAAATAACCACTTGTCCCATCTTTGGGGATGCTGGTTGAATAATTACAGTTGCATTATTTATCATTAAATCAGGTTTAAATGTATTTTCGGGAAAAACGCTGAAAGCTAAGCTGGCTTGATTGTTATCTATCCTTTCTTCGTTTAATTGTTTAGGATATGGATCAATTATAATCGTAAGGGTATAATTTCCCACAATATTAGTGTTCCAATCTGTTTGAACTATGAAGAATTCTCCAGGCAATATTTGGCCGGTCCAACAATAATCATAATATTGATTGTTAATCTGGAATTCGACTTTCACATCATTTACCAAAATCTTTCCAACATTGACTATTTTTGCGGTAAAAATCACCACATCATTTTTATGAATAATAGAAGGCGACCAAGTTATATTATTTGAATCTATTGCAAGATCAGGAAATATTTCTGGTTTTGGTAAAACTGTCAAATAAATTAAAGCCGAATTATCGGTTTCGTTTGGCTCTTCAAATTGGTTCTCAGGGTCGACTATGACTCGAAGCTCAAAAGTCCCTTCTAAGCAATTACAATTCAAGATTGCTTCATCTTTTAAGCCCGCTGGCAACCTGGGAATGATTACCGTTCCCAAGTTATATCCTTCTAAAAGGAATCTAATCTGTACATATTCTGCATCTTTATTTCCCAGGTTGCTTACTTTGGCACTAACGGTAACAATATCACCTTCTTTAGGATTTAAAGGTGTATAAGAAATATCGCTGGGTTCAATTTTAAATTCTACAAATGGCTGTATACCATTATTGAATACGGCTTCAAGCTTAGATACGATTGAATAGGCTACGCCGTCAAAAGATTTGGCAAAAATTTCATATTGCCCATTTTTATATATTGTAGTATCTATAGAGATATTCCAAACCGACATATTAGTCACTACGGCTTCACTCCAAGGGAGAACTATTGTTCCATTTTTTTCTTTTATTTGAATGAAGACTTTTAAAACAGGTGAATTATCAGGGTCTTTACATGTTCCAGCCAAATTAACTCGATTTGACCATTCCCATCCTATGGTTGGAGAGAGAATATCGATTTCTGGCCGTTCATTTTCAATTTTACAGAACATTATGTCTTCTGTTCCTTGGCCATCATCTTGGAATACAAAATATACAGTCCCGTTATCATCACAAACAACATCCACAGCGTTCTGTTCTGAAGTTGTATTTGGATTTAGACTGATGGGAGTAGAGAAGGTTTGACCATCTAAGGAACGAGAGTATTGGACGACATGCCTTCCATCCAACACACTGCGATATGCGAGCCAAATTATCCCCCTAGACTCTACAGCAGATGAAATAAATGTTTGATCCTCTACTCCTCCAATCAGCAGTGAGGGCAATGAATAGGTTTGATCATTAATAGTTGATATAACGCCAAATACATCAAAATTGCCCCCGTTTCTTTGTTGCCATGCAATAAAAACTCTTCCATCAGGAAGTATTTCAGCAGATGGATACCAATTTTCGATAGAAGTTGACGTGGATACTTTTATACTTGAACTAAACGTCTGTCCATTATTATTTGATATAGATACACGTATATCAAATAACGGATTATCCCTGGAATCGTGCCATGCAATCACGACTTTTCTTCCTTTAACTGAAATGCTTGGATAAAGTTCTTTAACGTTAACGGTCGAATCGATGCGAACAGCACTACTAAATGTAACTCCGGAATCGGTTGAATAAGTAAATTTCACATAGGTATTGTCATTTGCTGATGGATGCTGTTGAGACCAGACAAGGTAAAGATTATCATTTTCAATAGTCATATCAAGCATAGTTTGGTTAACCCAATTAGATGTAGGTGCAACCAGGGCATCTGTACTGAAATGAACGCCGTCGGAAGAGGATGAAAAATAAATCTGATAAGTCCCAGTCCTGTTATCGCTCCAAGCAACGAAGATACAACCTGTGGAGTTCACCACTACTGATGGATCCCTTGCTATGCATTTCATGCCGCTCGGTATGTCGTCTACTCTTATCCTCGGAGAAAAAGTAATTCCACCATCAACAGATTTGGAAAGGAAAATTCTGGAACCATTTGAGGAAACATCTTCCCACACTACATAAATAGTACCATCTTTTGAAACAAAAGATTTAGGGTTAAGCTGATTACCGGCAACTTGCGAGTTAACGATAACACCATTTGTAGGTTGAGCCGCTAATGTATACATAACTATATCCATAGTGGATGTTGGTATAACAGATAAGGTGAGAAAAGCAATAATTAAAACTGAGATTTTTTTCCTCCATCCCATGAATACAGAATCGACCCGTAACTATAAAACGATTGCATCTGGTAATTAAGAGCAAAGAAAGTTGACTTTAGCGATTAATGATAAAATATTATTGAGTTTTCACTGTTCCATCTTTTGAAACCTTAAGTATCTTTCCTGCGTAACATAATCTTAATCCATAATCCGATTCATAAAGAACCATTCCATCAAGAAAGGGAACAAGGCCTTTTGCTCGATAATCATAACCAAAAAATTTTACTAACGCAGGCGTGATTATCATATCGTGAGTGACCATAATAAACGCTCTGGCTGTAGAATCTCGCATTTTCCCCAAAGCAAAAGATAAAATAATTCGCAATCCTTCTTCAGTAGGAGTTACAATCTTTCTATCGATTTTTCCGCTAATGTAGGCTTCTATGAAACCATTTAAGCCCATAGAGCGCATCAAAGAATAAGCTACTTCAGGTTGAGACATGATGGGGGAGCTCATCCCTAATAATTCCGTTATTTCTAAAGTATAATCAGTTCCAAATCCCGAAGCAATGGCATTACAGGTTTCAACGCATCGTTTGACCGGGGAAGTAAACATTTGAAGTGAATTGAATTGCTGCAAAGCTTTTCCAAACTCTATGGCTCGCCTGCGTCCTATGTCATTTAACCCAATTTCATTATCTATTAAATTGTCCAAAGCACCGTCTCTATCAGCATGTCTAATTATGATCGTGCAATTTTTTCCTGGGGGGACAAGTGCAATGTCTTGTAGTATGCGCAATCCTTTCTTCATTGACGCCCTCTCAGTTTAGCAATATTTCTTTTTGACTCTTTTCTTTTTCCATCAATTAATCTTTTTTACCTTTTTTTTTAAATTATTGATAATTAAGATAATCCGTTCACCTTGACCTAATTAAAATTTTATATAATTTATATAAAAATTCTCATGAGACTTTTGTTTATATTTTTTACCATCATTAATTTTGCCCTAGTTTTATTATAAAAATATATATAGTTTAATATTCTAAAAAAAATTTTTTGATTCGAAATGTCAATATAAATAGAAATGATAGCATAAATCAACAAAAACTATTGGCTTGAAATTCTACAAGAATGAATTCGTTTATTGAATGTGTTTATTAAACTAAAAAGAATTTTAATTAAACTAGAGCATTTAAATTTCGGTCTTACTGTAAATAAACATAAGGAATTACTTCGTAATAAATTTTACATAATGAATATAAAGAAAATTTTAAAAATATTATATTATAAAATATAATTAAATAACTTTATTAAAATCACTAATGGTTGTACTCTTCTTATTAAGAGAATTTTTATAAAATATTTCACTTTTTTTATCACCAAGCTTTTGTTCGAGTTTGTTCTCTTAAAAATTGCTGTAAATAGTAAGGCCCTCCCGTCCCCTTGCCTGTTGAACCAGATGATTTCCACCCGACAAATGATTGCGCTCCTACCATTGCCCCAGTGCAAGCACCTCTTCGACGATTTGAATAAACAACGCCTGATTTTATTTTACGGAAAAATAAGTCGACCTCATTTTCATCATGAGTGAATATTCCTGCAGTCAAGCCGTATGCGGATGAATTGGCCTTTGAAATTGCTTCATCCAAAGAATCGAATGTATCAATGCATAAAACTGGCATGAAGAGTTCTGTCCTCATCAATTCATGCTCTTGAGGAAGAGCATCAATTATCATCGGTTCTACATAAAAACCTCGAATCAAATTACCCTCTATGATTCGATGACCACCTATGATGATTGCACCATCCCTTGAACCAATTTTAGCAACTTCTAGATATTCAATCACCTTACGCTCTTCTATTAAAGGGCCAAAGGTGCAATCACGTTCCGCCGGATCTTTGACTTTAATATTTTTCGTTAAATGCAATATTTCCTGTAAAACATCATCTCGGACTTCCCTTTCAATATAAAGACGTGAACATGCTGAGCATTTTTGACCTGCATAACCAAATGCACTATTCACAATTCCTTCTGCAGCCTCCTTAAAATCAGCATTCTTCGTTACTATAACAGGATTTTTGGAACCCATTTCTGCGATTACAGGGATAGGGTATGACCGTAAAGATCCTCTGATTATCTCGAACCCAACTTCTTTTGAGCCCGTAAAGGCTACTCCTTCGACCTCAGGATGGGAAGTCAATGCGGATCCTATCTCTCCTCCACTGCCATATATGAAGTTTGCTACCCCAGGAGGGATGCCAGCTCTTTCCATCAAGCAGAATGCTTTATATAGAGCAAAAGGTGCGGCTGTAGATGGTTTGATTACTACAGTATTCCCCGTAAGCATTGCTGCAGATGCCATACCGATGCTTATCGCCACAGGAAAATTAAAAGGGCATATAACAGCCCAAACTCCATAAGGTCTTAATAAGCTTTCAGACCTTTCATTATCATAAGCAGGAGGTAACAATTTTTCAAAGCCATCATTCAATCTCATTTGATTGCAATAATATGACATGAAATCAATTGCCTCGTCTACATCAGCTAGCGCCTCGAAACGATTTTTTCCATTATCCAAAGTAAGCGCAGCTGCCAAAGCGAATTTTTCTCTTTTAAAAAGTTCAACAACTCTTTCGAATATGCTAACTCTCTCAACATAATCTGTTTCTGACCAAATTTCAAAGGCAGATCTAGCCAACTTTACCGCCGATGCTACATCTTCAATTTGTGCTTTCTGGAAATATCCAAGAGGCAAAGAATTATCATTCGGACTGACTTTCAATACGATTTCTCTATCCTTCGTCCTTTTTCCTCCAATAATATTCTCGTGAATAATTGGATTCTTGATATCATCTCGGAGTTCAGATATTTCTTTTTCATATCTGCTATGAAAAATCGATTCTCTTCCAGTTTTAGCATAATTAATCCAAGTCATCTCATTTTTAAACGGCATGCTCTCTCCATTACATTGAGAAAATACAATGTAAATAATTGTGTCGAAATTTTCCAAGCAATAATTTTTACCATATATGAAAAATTATCTACATTAAAAATTAAATTATGATGTTGAAAAAAAGTTATATACCCAAAGCTCTTCTTTTTCCTTCAATATGATCCCAGATAATGGCCGCTGCTTTTTTAGGATCGGGCTCAACCCAAAATTTCGCCAAAACCTTTTTCTCAAGATCTTCGGTCAATAATTTCACTACCTTGTTACTACCCTCGATTCTAGGCATGACTCCCAAACATACACTGATACCTGATGCGACGAAATAGCAAGCAATAGCCTCAGCTTTAGACGAATACCATTCAGGAGCCGCTCCAGCTAATGGTAGTTGATCTATTCTTATCCCAATCTCCTTGGCCAAAGCCGCCGCTAAGTTTAATATTCTTGTATTATCCACACAGGAGCCCATATGAAGAACGGGCGGTATGCCTAGGGACTCACAAACCTCTCTGAGACCTTTTCCTGCATATTCAACAGAGTTAGGCAACATCAATCCAGCTTTGGCGCAAGCTATACTAGCGCAACCAGTCTCCACAACCAAAATATTTCGCTTAATAAGTTCACTTGCGAGAGTTACATGTCCATAATCGTGCTTGATTTTGGGGTTGTTACAACCAACAACGCCAACACAACCTCTTATTTTTCCAGATTTGATGGCTTCCAATAGAGGTTTAAGGTTTCCTCCCAATATCTTCTTTATGCTTTCTACAGAAAACCCCACCATGACATCTACAGGCGAATCAGGTATTGTAACTCGTGAATTAACCCGATTTGGATAATTTTCAATCGCTATTTTGATAATATGCTTTGATTGTTCGAATGCGTTCTCTGGTGTTATCTCAAAATACTGCGCTCCAATTATCCGTGCCTTAGAAGATGTTGTAACCACTTTTGTATGATAGCAAGCTGCTATATTTGGAAGAGTAGGAAAAATACATTGATAATCCACAATCATCATCTCTAGAGCTCCTGTAGATATAACTAATTCCTGATCCAAATGGTTACCTGCCTGAGGGATTCCCTTTCTTTGGAGAAGTTCATTTCCAGTGCAGCACAGGCCCACAAGATTGATTCCTTCTGCACCAACGGCTTTTGCGTCGTTTTTCATTTCTGGCAGATTCGCGGCTCTTACTACCATCTCAGATAATATGGGGTTATGACCGTGCAAAGATATGTTTACCATATCCTTTCTCAGGACGCCTAAATTCACTCTAGAATACTTGATATCTGGAGTCCCAAAAAGAACATCAGAGATCTCCGTAGCGACCATTGAGCCACCCCATCCATCAGCTAAAGCAGTTCTCAATCCATGCATTAAGAAATCTCTATAGTCTGCACCTACCCCCATATGCACCCTGTGCATGGCCTCAACTACTTCTCTATCGATTCCTCTTGGAATTAAGTTAAGTCCTTTCCAGATTTCATAAGTAGAAGGGGGGGCTCTTTTGGCTAGAGTCAACTCGCCTTTAAGAGTTCCAAACTCTTCCAATATTAATCTCGCTAATTCTTCCGCGATTTTATTCTGCGGAAGGGATTCTGATATGCCATATTCTACCGCAAGTTCTCTCAACTTACTTTCGTCACTGATAGTATATGATGTTGTTTCCCCTTTAGCAAGTTTAAGCAAGGTTTCAACCACTTCTCTACCATGATCAGAATGAGATGCTGCTCCCGTGGCAATGTGATCCAATAAGTTTCTTGCAACGATTAAATCTGCGTCTGCTCCGCAAACGCCTCGAATCCTATCACCACCCATGAGCCTGCAAGGCCCCATAGCACAGCGTTGACATGATACTCCGGTCGCGCAATATTTACATGGGGGTTGCTGTTTTTCATATCTATCCCAGACCGTCTCTATATTTTGCATCATGGCATTTTTCAAAACGGCTTTGGTGGATAAGTCTATAGTCCTCTCTTCCACCTTCTCAATTATCTTTTCCGGTGACAGCTCTTTGGCTTTAACACGAAGACACTCTACAGAAATAATCTCGACATTCTCTTCATCAGCCATGATGGATCAGCTCGTTAATTTGCTTAATAGCGCTTGCAAGCGTCAAGAACATTTTCCCTTTTCATTGATTCTTTATATAAATGTAATTATTATTTCATCCGAAACGATGGAACAAGGAAAATGTAAGTCAATTTTTCAAATCAGGAACAAAGACGAGATTATAAATGATCTCCCTGTCCTATGTGGACAGGTAATTTATTATTGAATCAAAGGTTAGTTTATTTTTCAGCCTTTCTTCTTAGGCTGATCCTTCTTTTTCTTGTCTGTTCCGCACTTTCCACAGGACATGTTATCGCACCTCCTTGCGGATAATCAGAAGGCTATGATGATTTACATTAATATTTGAAACTTTGCTTTTTTTCTTAAGAATACAAAAAATCTGGCCAATAAATATCTCATTGAAAATCGTGTTACTCGAAATAATTTCATTGACGGAAAAGAATAATAAATAAAACATTTACCATACATTTCAATCACATGCATAGATTATGATATATGGGTGAATAACCAAATTTGCCTAGGATATAATTAAGAAAACGTTCTAATTTATTTTAGGGCGAGCGAATTTATAAGGCACAGTTTTTTGGAAAGAAAAACTTAAATCATGTAACAAAAAAATGATGTCTTGAAGTCTTATTTGATTAGATTTTTCTTAAAAGAAATCATGCTGGATATTAATTCTGGCATGATGTTTTATCCTCGAATCAAAATTGATTCTCAATCAATATTTTTTAAATAGATATGCTAAGGCTTTCCTTACCGATAAAATCATTACGGGGAGGTAAGAAAAATGCACGCACTTGAAACATCGAAGCTGTTGACCGAGGAGTATTCTGCGAAAATTCTCCTTGCCACGATGGGTAGACCTAAGAGCGCTTTCGAATTGAGCGAAAAGCTGGGGATTCCTATAGCTGCCTGCTATCGGAAGATAAGGTCACTAGAGGAGGCAGGTCTTTTGATATGCGCTGAAAGAAAGCTAACACAAAGCGGAAAGCGCATGTCTATGTATAAATCACGTGTAATGAATGCCCAGATAATTTTCGAGAAAAATAAAATAAAAGCGAGACTTGAGATGATTGACGGAACTACTGAGGATTATAATTATGATATCGATATGTCCGTCTTTATGCAGAACGCAATCCCTGTTGCGAAAATGTAATAGCAAGACAAACGATATCGATCTACTCTGAAGAGAGTGGTTGTGGAATGCCCCCTCTCATCACAACATAGGGTGTGAGAGGGGGGTAGTTACATTCCATAGAAAGTGTAAAAATTTTTTATTCTAATCTTTAAAGAACTCGAGAAGCCCCTGATGTAAATCTATCTCCGATTTGAACTGCAGGCAATTTCTGGCAAGAGACATGTCAGAAATGCTGTTACGAATATCCCCAGGACGCGGAGAAACATGTATAACATCGATTTTCTTACCACACGCTTCCACCACAGCTTCTGCTAAGGCATTTATGCTCGTTCCTCTGCCAGATCCACAATTGAAGGCAATCCCCCTAACACTGGATAAGGCAATCATCATTATCATTCTAGCTACATCCTTAGCATGGATAAAGTCCCGCGTCTGCTCTCCATCCCCCTCTATTTTTAATGGCTGGCCCTTTTTTGCCCATTCCACGAATCTCGTTATCACACCAGAATATGGTGATTTTGGATCGGCTCTTGGCGAATAGAAATTAAAAGGACGAATAATCACGAACGGCAAATCGGAGATTGCTGACATCACCTTACAATACTGTTCTGCTGACATTTTGCTCGCTCCATATGGCGATTTTGGGTTGAGTGGATGAGACTCTTTGATCGGAATCGAAATGGGGTCACCATAGACTGCTGCCGATGAGATATAAATGAATTTCTTAACTCTTGCATTAACGGAAGCATTTAGCAGTGTAATAGTTCCACCGACGTTCACATCCAAGTCGTACCAGGGATCCCTAATAGAATTTACGACGCTTACTTGAGCAGCGCAGTGAATTACCACATCACAGTTCCTCAAGCTATTTTCTATTAAGTTCCGGTCTCTTATGTCTCCAACATTAATCTTCGAAACGTGATTTCTGAAAGAGGATGGGCGCAGGTCTATTCCAAGAACGTCATGATCCTCCATTGCCAAATCCATTAAATACGAACCCAATTGCCCAGATGCGCCAGTAATAACGATCTTCATCTTTATAGTCATGTGGATTTTTAAGGATAATTCTTTCTATTTTGTGCGGATCATTATGAAAAAGATTACCGAAGATTAAGAATTAAGACTATTTTATCTTGAAATATTATCAGTGCTGATAAAAGATAATGGGATATTAGCGCTTATAATCCTTCTTTATCGTCCTATTTCTGCCGTTAAATTTGCACCTTAATAAAGTGTCACTAGCGGTCATGCATAACGGCCTAAGCAAGGGGTCTATGAACCGACGAATATCTGGACATGATGAAAACAGAGGTGTATGAAATGGAAGGACAAGCTGAAGAAAGTCATTATTTCGCGGTTGAGGAGATGATTTCCACTCTCCCCTTAGCAGCTTTTGCAATCAATGCGAATATGAAAATAACCCATTTCAATGAAAGAGCGGAAAAGCTCACAGGCATCACTGAAGATGAGGCAATAGGAATGCGGATCAAGGACGTATTCGGGGGTTCCATCGGAGGTAAAGGGTGTCCATTGGCAGAGAGCATCAAAAATGGCAAATCGATCGAACTTGAACAAGTTAATTTAAAGCTTGAAGACGAGGAGCGCTTATGTTCCATATCCGCAAAGCCGATATTAGATCGAGAAGGTAAGGTCATTGGTGGAATAGGGTTCATCAAAGAGATCTCGCTTCATAAGGATATGTGCAGTGCTTACTTAGATGCAGTCGCAACTCCTATCGTAGCAATTAATCTGGATTATAAAATAATGTACGCCAACAAAGCGACATTGAACCTTCTAAAAAAGGAAGAGAAAGATGTTCTCGGAAAGGATTGCTACAAACTATTCAACACACAATTTTGCAGAACAGAGCATTGTCCTGTAAAAATGGCCATTCAGGGAAAATCTGTCCATGGGGACGCAGTAGCACGTACAGAAGAAGGAAGAGAGATTCCTATTCGTGTTTCAGCTTCACCAGTCTTTGATAAAAATGGTAAAGTAGTGGGAGCTGTAGAACATATTGTGGATATCTCTAACGAGGTCGAAATAACAAAAGATGTGGAATTATTAACCGAGGCGGCCAAGAGAGGAGAGTTCTCATCCAGGGCGGACGAGTCAAAGTATGAAGGTAATTATCGAGCCATAGTGCATGCCCTTAATCAGACTTTAGATGTGGTGGTTGATAGGACTTATTGGTATGAGCAAATTCTAGATTCTATTCCATTCCCTCTCTCAGTGACTGATGCCGATATGAAAATAACTTTCATCAACAAGGCTTCGGAGAATGTTTTAAAAACTTCGAGAAAGAATGTACTGGGAAAGCATTGCTCTTGTTGGCAAGGGCCGATATGCAACACCGATCAGTGCGGAATCATTCGATTGAGATCAGGTCAAACAACAACATACACTGGAAGGGATGGAAAGCATACCAAGATAGATGTGGCATACCTGACGAATGCTAAGGGAGAGAAGATCGGTCATGTGGAAGTCCTCCAAGATGTCACCGCGGCTCGCAGTTTAAATCTCTATACCAAATCAGAGGTAGAGCGAATAGCTGCTAATTTGAAGAGGCTTTCTGCTGGCGATCTTAATCTGGATCTTGCTGTCGGAGAAGGCGATTCATATACCAAAGAAGCGAGAGAAAATTTCATCAAGATGAATGCCAACCTTTCGCAGGTAGTCGAGGCGATTAGCAGTCTCATCATTGACGCTGAGATGCTCGCAGATGCCGCGAAAGCAGAAAAGTTCAATGTTCGAGCTGATGTTACCAGGCATAAGGGCGACTATGCTAAAGTCGTGGCTGGTTTTAACGCCACCCTTGATACCATAGTGGACAAGATCTTTTGGTATGAGCAGCTTTTGGATGCTGTTCCTATGCCTCTTTCTGTGACTGACAAAGAAATGAACTGGACTTTCATAAATAAAGCAGTGGAGGATCTTTTAAAGATTAAACGGAAGGACATTTTAGGTAAAAAATGCAGCAATTGGAATGCAAACATTTGTGGAACAAAGAATTGCGGAATAGCCAAATTGCGCAATGGTGAAACGAGGACTTTCTTCGAGCAAGCTGGCATGAATTTTCAGGTGGACGTTGCCTTCATTAAGAATGCCAAAGGTGAAAATGTCGGCCACATAGAAGTCGTCCAAGATATCACTGCGACGCAGAAGAACGCTAATTATATGAAGCAAGAGGTGGAGCGCGTTGCCTCAAATCTAAAGAAGCTTTCCCAGGGCCAACTTGAGCTTGACACCATGGTTGGTGAAGGAGACCAATACACTGTAGAGGCAAAAGAGAATTTTTCGAAAATAAATGCTTCGCTGGCTCAAGTTGTAGAGGCGATTTCTAACCTAACGGCCGACGCTCGAATGCTCACCGAAGCAGCGACCGAAGGCAGATTGTCCACACGGGCAGATGCATCGCGCCATCAGGGTGAATATAGGATCATTGTCGAGGGTGTGAACAGCACTCTGGACGCAGTTATAGGTCCGATCGAAGAGGCGATGAGAGTTGCAGAAGCCTATTCCAAAGGAGATATGACTGCTAGGATAGATATCGATCTAAAGGGTGATTTCAAGAGATTCGCTGATGCCCTTAATCACACAGGGGAGTCACTTACCCAGCTTCTAAAAGAAGTAAATAACTCTGTGGCTATGGTTTCCTCTACCTCTCAGGAGCTCGCATCTTCGGCAGAAGAGATGAATGCTTCAACCGAGCAAGTTTCGAGTGCTATTCAGCAAATTTCTAAAGGGGCGCAGAATCAAGCGGCTCAGGTGGAGGACACAGCTAAAATGATGGCTGAGATGGCTTCTTCTAGCGAGAAAGTTGGTTCGACTGTAAAAGCCGCCATTGATGCTGCGAAAGCGTCTTCACAGTCGGCGAAGATGGGACGATCTACGGTGGATTTGACCATCAAAAAGATGAGGGAGATTCAAGCAGTGGTGGAAGAGTCGGCAAAGGTAATAGCTTCTTTGGGTAAGAGATCTGAGGAGATTGGACAGATAGTGGATGTAATCACCAATATCTCTGACCAGACCAACTTGTTGGCTCTGAACGCCGCCATCGAAGCGGCCAGGGCCGGAGAGCAGGGACGAGGGTTCGCCGTGGTGGCCGAGGAAGTGAAGAATCTAGCAGAGGATTCGCGCGAGGCCGCCGAGCGCATCGCCAAGATGATCAAGGAAGTGCAGGCCGAGACTGCTAAGGCAGTGGAGAGCATGCAACGTGGTACGAAAGAGACAGCCGAAGGCATTGAAATCGCGGATCGGACCGGTAAAGCCTTCCAGGAGATTGATAGCTTAGCAACTTCCGTTGATGAATCTCTTGATAGGCTTGGACCACTGATTGACCAACAGAAAGACCAGATGCTAAGATCAGCCAAGGCGGTGGATGGAATAGCATCTATAGCTGAGGAGACAGCCTCTGCAGCGGAAGAAAGTGCATCATCCACAGAGGAACTTACTGCAAGTATGGAGGATATGACTGCGCGGGCCCAAGCGCTCTCAGAGATGGCTATGGCACTGCAAAAAGTGTCATCTCAATTTAAAATAAATGATGAGCTGGAGAGTAAAGCAAAGCAGCAAAAGCCATCGCAGAGCAAAGTTGTAGAGGGAAGTAAAAAAGAGACGGGGAAAGGGCAGGTAGCTATGCCTAAAAAGGTTAGGGAAGCGTTGATAAAACGCGGAATCGAGGCCTGAGGAGGGTTAATGATGCGCAGAAGAAGAGAGAAGATTGAGCTAACTGGAGATGAAGAACAAATCGTATCCTTCCGCCTGGGAAAAGAGACATTCGCTGTCAAGGTTGCGCAGGTGAGGGAAATAGGAAAAGTCCAGGACATCACCCACATTCCTAAGATGCCAGAATATGTGGAAGGGGTCATGAATCTCCGAGGTCAGATAACCACTGTCATCGATTTGAAGAAACGCTTTGGAATAATATCCGAGGATGGCCCCAAACGGACCTCTCAATCCCGGATAATCGTGGCAGAGATAGGAGAACACCAATTAGGAATCATTGTGGATTCGGTAGAGGACGTTATGAGAGTTCCACGAAATTCTATCTCTCCTGTGCCGAAGACACTCTCTGCCGATCTGCAATCCTCCTTCCTTCATGGAATTTGTAAGCTCCAAAATAAACTGATAATGCTGCTGGACCTGGAGAAGATTATCAGCGAAGAAGGCGAAATGAATATGGTAATCAGCACAGGAAAAGGTGAAAAAGTGGAGGCTTAGTGAATGAGTGGTGCGAAAAGAGTTCTGATCGTGGACGATTCGGTTGTCATGCGGTCGATGATAAAAGATATCCTGTCCAAGAACGGTTTTGAAGTGGTAGGACAAGCTAAGAATGGCGCAGAGGCCTTTGAGCTCTATACCAAGCTGAAACCAGACCTTGTTACCATGGATGTTATCATGCCTGGAGAAACTGGGATTGAGGTCGTAAAGAGAATAATGGCTGTTGACCCCAATGCCAGAGTCCTGATGGTCTCTGGGCTAAATCAAAAAAATCTAGTGATGCAAGCCATGGAAAACGGAGCTAGGGAATTTGTAGTCAAACCTTTTGAGCATAAGGACCTAGTTGAGGCGGCATGTAAGGCGTGCGCTTAAAGAGAAGAGGAGTTGTGTGGCTTGACCGGACCATTGCGGGTTCTGGTGGTGGACGATTCGGCGGTGATGCGTAAGATAATAGCTGAAATTCTCGAAAAGGATCCTTCCATAAGGGTCATAGCCACGGCCAAGAACGGTATGGAGGCAATTCGGATGGTTAAGGAGGTGCATCCTGATGTTGTAACCATGGACATCGAGATGCCTGTGATGGATGGTCTCACAGCCTTGCAACACATAATGGTAGAAAGCCCAGTTCCTGTCGTCATGCTCTCTGCTGTTGGAAAAAGGCAGAGCGAACTCACACTGAAATCTCTTGAAAGAGGCGCAGTGGACTTCATTCCAAAGACCGGCGCCTCTCTATCGTTAGATCTTGAGATGGAAAGAGATCTGATTATTCAAAAGGTCAAGGCTGCAGCAAAGGCTGAAGTAAGGCCTTTACCACCCTCAGATGAGAAACCTATTCTAAGTTGTGAGGTAAAATCAACCGCTGGCGACTGGGTCATTATGATCGGAGCATCTACAGGGGGCCCTAAGGCACTTCCAGAAGTTCTCTCCCGCCTTCCTTCTGATCTCCCAGCTGGCGTCCTGATAGTTCAACATATGCCCGAGGGATTTACACGTTCATTCGCAGAGCGCCTTAACTGGATCTCGTCCATCGAAGTTAGGGAGGCTCAAGAAGGAGACAGAATAGAGAAAGGAGTGGCTTTGTTAGCACCTGGAAATAAACATATGGTGCTCAAGGAAAATCGAATCCATCTCGATGAGGGTCCGAAGGTGCATTATGTTAGGCCTGCTGTGGATCCGATGATGATCAGTGTCGCACCAGTTTATGGGCCTCGATGCGTAGGCGTGATTCTTACCGGAATGGGCTTCGATGGTCTTGAAGGCATGAAAGAAATAAAACGGCAGGGAGGCAAGACAATAGTTCAGGATGAGAGTTCATGTGTGGTTTATGGGATGCCTAAAGCCATTGTTGACGCAGGTATAGCAGATAGAGTGGCGGCTATAGACCAGATTGCTAGGCATATCGTCATGGCGATGACGGAAGTAGGAGTATGATCCTATGGATAAGACGCAGTACATGGACGCGTTCATCGAGGAAGCGAGAGATAATCTGCAAATAGTAAATTCTGCCCTTTTACAATTAGAGGAACACGGTTATTCAGCTGAAGCCCTTAAAGAAGCGTACCGCATTCTGCATACTATAAAAGGTACTGCGGCTGTAATGGGAATCGAGCCAATCTCAGAGCTTAGTCATGTGATGGAGGATTTTCTCGATGTCCTTAAAGAAAGGGCACAGTCCCCTTCTAAGGAGCAGGTTTCCCTTCTCTTCTGCGGCCTTGATACCATTGAGCGTATGTTAAATGAGTTAGCCTACAGCGGCTCCACGAATTCGAGCATCGAGGAAATTAAAGAAAGAATCAGATGTATGCTTGAAGAGACGAAAAAACAAAAGCGTATTGATTCGCAGAATCCTGTTTCCCGGGCAGGGGGAGGACGATTTAGCCTAGCTGGAGACCAACGACAGCAGTTGTTGGAGGCTGTAAAAGAAGGCAAGAAATTGGTAAAACTTACTGCCTATTATTCACCGGGCTGTAAGTTGAAAGAGGGTAGGGCGTTTCAATTAATAAGAAACCTTTCGAAGGTGGGGATTGTAATATCTTCCCTTCCCACCATTAACGAGGTCAAGGAAGAGGATGCTGAATTCAGCATACTTCTCGCTACGAACCATGATGATGATGAGCTTCTTCGCGTTGCTAAGAATGTTACGGCCATTGCTGATGCAAATATCACCACCTACGAGATTGAAGTAGAAAAGGAAATCCAAATGGAAAAGGAATCAGAGGAGAAAAAGGGGAGCAGTACGGATACGAAGGGGGATGGCCATAGCTCAGGGGCATCGATACGTGTTAAGGCCAAACTTTTGGATCAACTTCTGAATCTTGTTGGCGAGATAATGATAAACAATATTCGTATAAATCAGATCGCGAGCAACTTAAAAAACCGAGAATTAAAACAGACGTTGCAATCCAATGCCAGGCTAATGACTGATCTTCAGGATATTGTGCTGAAGACTAGAATGGTGCCAGTGGATTTCATATTTAAGAGGTTTCCCAGAATGGTCAGGGATATGGCAGTTGAATCAGGTAAGAACATTGATTTCATAATGCGAGGTAACGATATCGAGATAGACCGTTCTCTGCTGGAAGAAATAGGTGATGCATTAGTTCATCTATTACGCAATGGTGTAGATCACGGACTCGAATCAAAGGAACAGAGGATTGCCGCGGGAAAGAATCCTACGGGAACTTTGATATTGAGTGCCTTTCAGGAACAAGGTAATGTAGTAATAACTGTCGAGGATGACGGGAGAGGAATCGACCCCGACAAGGTGGCGCGGAAAGCAGTGGAAAAAGGTATGATAAGTCAGGAAGAAGCGGACCGCATGGATGAGCGAGCAAAAGTAAACCTTATCTTCCTCCCAGGATTTTCCACCGCGGAAAAAGTTACAGATATTTCTGGACGTGGCGTGGGGATGGATGTCGTAAAGACAAAAATCCAAAGTCTGGGAGGATTTGTCAAGGTGGATACTGTAATCGGAAAAGGGACTAAATTCACCCTAAAATTACCTCCCAGCATGAGTATCATTAGGGCTATGCTCATTGAAGTCAACAAAGAAAAATATGCTATACCATTAGAAAATGTAAGAGAAACCGTACGTGTAGACACGACAAAAGTGCATGAAGTGGGCTCGAGGGCCATGTTTCGTCTAAGGGAAGAGGTTCTACCAGTTATCAACATACATTCTGTTTTCGGTGGTTCAATCACAGAACAGGGCAAGGATGTGCCAGCCATAATCGTGGAGAAAAATGATAACAGGGCTTGCCTTCTTGTCTCCAGGTTAATCGGTCAACAGGAAATTGTGGTGAAGAGCGTGGGAAAAGATCTACGCTCCACCGGTTATTTCTCCGGTGCCACCATTCTTGGGGATGGGAAAGTGGCTATGATATTGGATGTAGGGGCATTTGTATGAGCGGAAAAACATGTGTCACGGAAATCGACGAACTGCAAATAGACGCATTGAAAGAACTAGGTAATGTTGGCGCATCATGGGCTTCCACCGCCCTGTCCAAATTCGCCATGAAAGATATGTTGATAGATGTAACACAATGCCATACGGAACCCCTGAATAAAATGCCGCATTGGTTCGATCGTCCAGGGGAAACCGTAGCCATAATTACCATTGATATCAATGGAAGTGATAAAGACCATATCCTGATGCTCTTTCCCAAGAACATTATCACCTGGTTGTCAGACCTTCTTTTTGGTAGAGCTCACGATCCCGCTCGCAATTTGGCCGAGGATGATAAAGACGCCTTAGTTGAAATGGGAGATATTTGCATTCGTGAATACCTCAATCCCATCTCGCGCTTTCTTGGCACTGATATGATGCCCACACCACCTACGGTATATATCGATATCGTGGGCCCACAACAAAGCTTTCCTGAATGGGTGCTTAAGACTCATGCGGACCACCAGGTTTGGATTGAGACCAACTTTGTCGACGCAACAAAAACCTTCCAAGGAAGCATTATATTCATACCTGAAAAAGAGACCCAAGAACTTACCTTTAAGAAGTTCGGGGTGGACACAGAAACACAAATGGCCATTTTCGCCAAGTTCGGAGTTAGTACAATTTGCTGAGGTGATATTGTGACGATAGTGGAAAATGATAAGCCCTCACCTATATCAGAATTCGATGCCATGCAGGTCGATGCTCTACGTGAAATAGGAAACATCGGCGCGGCGCATGCCTCCACGGCTCTGACTAATCTTGTAAAAAGGACGATAATGGTCGATGTCCCTGAATGTTTTATTTGTAAGGCAGAGCAGCTTCCTTCCACGTTCGGAAATCAAGAAGAGGTAGTAGTCGCTTGCTTTTTAGACGCCATAGCCAATGAGAAAGGAGCCATATTGATCCTTTTTCCTCAAGAAATGGCCAAATCACTTTCTGAATTATTAATAGGCCGGCAGCCCACCTTAAATCGTGATTTGGATGAGGATGATATGGCAGCTGTGGCAGAGATAGGGAATATATGCGCTTCAGCGTATCTTAGTGCCATATCTCAGTTCCTAGATCAGACTATGATTCCATCTCCTCCAGCTGTTGCTATCGACATGCTTGCTGCCATCTTACAATATCCAGCGGCCCTAGTGGCAGAGCAAATGGATCACGTCGTGGTAATAAAGACTAGATTCATATATGAAGGCAATTCATATGGCGGTTCAATTCTATATCTTCCGGACCGCGAATCTCGCAGACTGCTATTGAACAAATTCGGGTTGACTCAGTGAGCACATGGCCTCTATTCCCTTTTCAAGTAGCATAGCGAGTGATGATATAAGTTCATTAGCCACTTCTCTTGAAAGACGGAAAATTGGTTCTGTCAGGTCCAAAACAGGCGATAACGTAGTTGGCGTTGGCGAGTTTGCGCTGTGCGATGAGGATGGGGGTTATCTTGTATGCTTGGGCTTAGGATCATGCGTAGGCATTGCTATATGGGATCCAAACAATAAAATTGGAGGATTGGCGCATGCTATGCTTCCTTGCTATGAATTCGGACGCGATAAGAGCAATGCTGCCAAATATGCGGACACTGCGGTTTTTCTCATGGTGGATGAATTGATCGAGAAAGGGGCTAAAAAATCATCTTTACGCGCTAAGATGGCGGGTGGTGCGCAGATGTTCCAGTTCGCCACTAACGACATGCTAAATATAGGTCTTAAGAATGCGGAATCAGCAAGGTTAGCACTCATGAAAGAAGGCGTTCCGTTGATCAGTGAAGACTGCGGTGGAAATAAAGGTCGCACTGTTTTCTTTTATCCTTCTACCGGCACATATCGAATAAGCAAAGGCCAAGAGACATACGAGATTTAGATCTCCAAATACACAATTATCATAGATGATTATCGTGCGGTAGGTCTTATTACGCCCTCTTCCCTGGTAAATGTTGACGCATGCGACTGAAGAAAGACCATTATCTAATCATCTATGCTGTTCTAACTGCAATTATAGTTGTTTTAGCTATAGCTCTTATTCCTATAATATCCAATTTGATTGAGCCAGAGAAAGAGATAATCACTCCTCAAGGTGAGTTTGGTGCAGTGAGCTTTAGAAGTGTATATGAAATTCATGTTTGGTTCGGTCAGTGCAATCCTTCGGTCAATTTCACTGATTGCCTTTTATTAATAATATCACCTGACAATCAAAGATGCATTTTAGAACTGAGTGATAGCAAACTCATTTATCCTCTCACTGGCTTATTCACTAAGCTAACGGAAATTCGTATTAGTGATTCAACTTCAATGGGGAAGATTGACGCGGAAGATTTTCTTGTACTCTATCACAATTATCCTCTTGAGAAAGGTATTTGGAATTTAAATCTAATTTTTAAGAAGACAGGTAGAACTATAGCTTCGCGACCGTTGGTTTCTCCCGATATGGATAGCCATCCCACAGGAGATTTTATTTCAGCTTATAAAATCGACAATAGGAGGTACAGATTAGAAGTCGGGATCATCTCCCCACCCACAGACTACTCTTATTGCCGCCTTTACTTAGATCCTCCTGGGATCTCTGAAGATCGGCTTCCAAAATATCTTGATCTTGGAGAAGGAACAGAGCAGATTGTGCGCTATAGTGATGAGATTGAGATCTCAATTACTGCGCAGAATAGATACGGAATACCCCAATCAGGAGACACTATAGACATAATCTCCACAGGAACTACTCTTCCTTTTGGTCAATGGACAGTAGCACTTGTTTCCAAATTCGATGGTGGTCGAATTGCCGTGAAGATATTTTCAATAGAGTGAAGAAAGAAAAGTGTTTCTCGGTGAGAATCCATCACGACCTACACCGAGAGAGCGTAAATGCAGCATTAAGACAATGAGGAAGAATAGTATTTCAACATTTCGATTATCGATTAAAATATCATCGATACTGATTGTTTTTTAAAAATTAGCAAAAAATTTTAATCAATTTTCTAATTTTTAGCACTGCTATTTTTAAAAGAAATTAATTAATATCCTTTTTTTTATAAATTCTCCCTTTACTATTAATTGGAATAAAAAATTTAGACGCTTCGCCTAATAATGTCTCAGTGTTTCCCATTACAAAATATCCACCCTCACGCAAGAAATTATAGAATTTCATATACAATGTTTCTTGCATTTTTCTTGTGAAATAGATTACTACGTTTCTACATAATATCATATCAAAGCATCCTTTAGGAGATTGAGATATAAGATCCATTTTCTTAAAATCGACCATATCCTTAATACTATCCGTTATTCTATAAAAATCTCCATCAAATATAAAATATTTATTAATATAATTATCTGGTACACTCACTAATTGCTTAGGATGGTATTTGCCTTCTAAAGCTTTCTCCAAAATTGATTCGTCGATATCAGTAGCTAGGATTCGAATGTCGAAAGATTCTGCTTGGTCACTCAGTAGCTCACTTATCATCATAGCGACAGAATAGGGCTCCTCTCCACTAGAGCACCCTGCACTCCAGATATGGATGGAGCCCTCATCTTTCATTACCTTTTCATAGATTAGAATAGGAATTATTTCATCTTCTAAGGCTTTAAATACAGGGGGGTCCCTGAAGAATTGCGTTACATTTATAGTAAGATCATTTAAAAGTGCGTCGTATTCCTCTGGATTTCTTTCTAATATTGATAGGTAATCCTTATAGCAGGATGCTCCCCTAGCCCTCATGCGAATTGCGAATCTTCGAGAAAGATAGGAATCTTTGTATTGACTACAGTCCAGACCACACTCTTTAAGGATTTTCCTTTTTAGCTCTAAAAAATCTTTATCTCGATCAAGGTAATTGATACTCATACCCCAATTTGAGAATTTATGCAATAAAGTTATTTTTTCGGTCTAAATAGCTTTAGTTGATAGCCAGTATCCTGGGTTGTTATCAGCCTTGATTACCACCGCTATTTCATTTATCTATGCAGATTGGTTTATATTGAAACGGATGAGCCTGCGAAAGCAGGTTGGAAAGAAAATAGAATGAAAACATTTCCTTCAATACCTTGCGAGTGATGCGTCATGATAATACTTGCAGCAACAGATGGACAACCCCATTCAGAAAAGGCCGTAGAGTACGCCTTCGCCTTTTCCAGGGCGTTTAAGGCTGCATTGTATGTTATTTATGTTGTTTCGCCTAAATCTAATGAGGATAAGGATAAGAATATTAAAAATGGCATGAGGGTATTGGGAAGAACAAAAATCCGTGGTGCAGAGTTGGGTGTTGAGGTCAATGCCCTATTAGAAGCTGGAGATCCTTCAGATACTATTGTAGGAGCTGCGGAAAGAATCGAGGCAGATTTGTTGGTCATCGGATCTTCAGGTAGGAGCGGGGGACTTTTAGGTGGAAAGAGTACTTCGGAGCAAATATTCAAGAACGCTCATTGCACGGTTACCGTCGTGAGGTAGAAGGCATGAAGGTAATGGTGGCAACGGATGGAAAAGCACATTCGGATAAGGCTATCCAAACTGGATTGTCCTATTCTAAAGCCTTTGGTGCTAAATTATATGTATTATATGTAATAGAGCCAAGAAAAGAGAATTACAAAACTCGAGAGTTGAAAAATGGCATTAAGGCATTAGAAAAGGCTAAGAACCGCGGAGCAGAGGAGGGTGTTGAGGTGGTAACTATGATGGAAGCGGGAGAGCCTTCAAAAAAAATTCTCGATTTAAGTAATGAGATTGAAGCCGATGTTTTGGTTGTGGGAACTTCATATCAGAAAGGATTTCACCTTCTTTCCAGAACACTTCCAGAAATTGTAATCCGGGAGTCTACATGCACAGTCATCGTGGCAAAATAGATTTTTTAAAGAGATCTAATAAAATAATGTTTTAATTGATAATAATTTTTTATTAGTACATTTATAGAAAAATCTTTTTTCAACATTTTGCTCGCTTGTAATTGTAATATATTATTAACTCCCCTCTATTTTTACTATCTAAATAGATAACACATACCCATGAATTCTTTTTTATTCTCATTCCTGGCTATTATCAACTTTGATTCATGATAACCGTGCCTTGGGCCTTTATTAGGTTGTGCATTAGTTCGAGTTATAAGAGCCCAATTGGAAGCAATGAAGGGCCGTGAACACTACAACAAGCAAGACACAATTGGGTAAAACAAGTCCGATGCGGCCCGACGTTGAACATTAGTGTTCGATCGGCAAGCAGCAAGGAGAGAGCGTAAATGCACAAGAAAATGTGGATGAAGAAGGACAAGAGAGGTGAGATCGGCATCGGGACGATGATCGTCTTCATCGCCATGGTGCTGGTTGCCGCCGTAGCCGCGTCCGTCTTGATCAGCACTGCAAACCAGGTAAGGGAGCAGGCTCAGTCCACTGGTGACCAGGCTATTAACAACGTCGCTTCAGGATTCGTGGTTCAGGACGTTGTGGCACAAGTTAACCAGAGCACACGCGCCAGCGTTGATAACATAACTATATACGTTAGGCTAGCCGCTGGCTCCCCAGCCATAAACCTGGACAATGTGGTCATCACACTCGTGAGCGGTGACCTTAACATGTTCCTGGCATACGGTGATACAGCCGGAGATACGACCTATAGTGCTAGCAGGGAAGTCAACATAGCCGACTTCCAATGGAGCACTGGATCCCATGTGGTAGGCCAGGGTGATATGATAAAGATCACCATAACCTCCACGGACAAGGCGCTGGGAATAGGCTTCAACCAGGACGGAGAGATCAAGATTATGCCGGCCTATGGTCAGGTAACGCTGATCACCTTCAAGACTGGCGAGGCTTTCCCGAACGAGTTCTTCAGCCTGAAATAAGCAGACTGAAGATCTAAAAAAAATAAGGGGGAGTGATAACGGTGAAACGCCGTGCAGCTCCCCTCCCTTCCTCTTTTGTTTTTCTTGCGGCATTCCCGTTCAGAAAACACAAGAAGGCGGGAGGGGAGGACCTATCAGCGAAACTCGATGTAGAAGAGCTAGGATTGGGAGAAGACGAGGATACTCTATCAATCGGAGAATTGGGGACCATCGGTGGAAAGCTAGGCAGAGGAGATGAGATCCTTTCAGGGCTAACCACGAAGAATGAAAAGATCGATCAGTTGGAAGGTACCGTCAACGAGCTCAAGAATCAAGTGGAGACCATTGGAAATACTTCGACTTCCATTAAAGGGCAAGTAGAGTCGATGAGAAAGGAAATTGAAAGTATTAACGACTCCATCAAAAATCTGCTAGGAGTTTATGAGGCAGTGAGCCGTCAGTACAATCCTTTCGTGGATCAAGCTGCACCCAAAGTCCCTTCGTTCAAGGAGGAGACTGTTCCGCAAACAGTAACAAAGTTGGATAAAGAGATGGGTATCCCTATAGTGGATGAGGAAGGCGAGATACAAATGGCGAGAGATCTGAATGCGCCTTTAGACAAGGTGCTGAAATTCGATGATAACTCATCCATAGCGGCTAATCTCGATATAAATGTAGAGGAAATTGACAAAGAAGTGGGTGAAAAAGCGAAAATTAAACAGTCTGAAAAAGCCAGTATGATTTCCGAAGCAACTCCACTGCAGCAGGATGCTCCTTTAATCTCAAAGTCAAATAAGAAGATCAGAATAGACAGCTATGCACTAAGGCAGATCTATAAGTTAGTGGATTATCAACTTGAGAAGGTCTATATAGCAAAGAGCAGGGGGGAGGAAGTCCCCTTAGAAGAATTGGAAATGCTAGAACATTGGATGCAAGAATTAATGATGGTGGGAGTGAAGTAATGGGATTGAGCGTGTCTGCCGCTTCTGCGGTGCTCTTTACTGCTTTCGTCATCATCTTTGGCGTGGTATTCCAGGCCGTGGACCATGCACAGCAGTTATATTCTCAATCCATGGATAAAAGTCAACAGCTAATGATCGAGAAGAGACAGACTAATTTTATTGTTGAGAGCGTCGACGAAGCCAATGACACCATCACCCTGTTGAACTCTGGTAGCATAGTATTGAGTCCATCCGCTTTGAATGTGTTAGTGAATGGGGTGTTGTTAGATAGAGAAATAATCAAAATGGAGGTTCATGGATACGAGGGATCTAAAGTATGGGCACCGCATGAGAGGCTGACCATCAGATTTTCGTGTGAAATAGACAATGCCCGTATAAAAGTCATCGCTGGAAACGGGATTTCAGCCTATTATGGCTGAACGGAAGGTTGGAAAGGGGGTCACCTATGGCAGCCGATAGCTCGGTTTCGCATATAATGTTCTTTGTTGCGGCCGTGCTTGTCGCGGGATCTTTGGCAGGGGCATTTATTGGAATCGCTAATAGCATGAGCAAGACCATAGAAAACCGTGGCGAAGCTTTGGGACACCAACTCCAATCAGATATCACGATAATAAATGATCCCGTAATCGTTCCATATTCTGATTGCATTTTAACACTATACATAAAAAATACTGGAACGGCGACGCTGACCAGGAATGACCTCACCATCCTGATAGACGGACTATTTTGCAACTATACCGTGGAAAGTAGCGCTACTGCACCTACGGGATGGTTGCCGCAGAAAGTAATCGAAGTAAAAATTCATGTTGTCCTATCGTCCGGAGACCATGTGGCGAAGGTGGTGACGGCAAATGGCGCCTGTGACCAGTTTTGGTTCAGGATTTGAACTTATCAAATTTACATGCAATCATGCTGGAGGGGCAGTACTATGAGTGCGAGCTCCGCTTCTACCTTAGATGCAAATAAAGATGATTTATACAGAATTCAGCTAAAAGGTGATGAGTTGCATGCTAAATTGGGCGGTGGTCTACCCAAGGGTTGTATTTGCCTGATTGAAGGTGAGGAAGGTAGCGGCCGTAGCGTTTTATGCCAAAGGCTTCTCTATGGAGTTTTAAATGACAATAGGTCAGCCAGCTTCATTTCCACAGAGATGACGATAAGGGATTTCATAGATCAGATGTGGTCAATTAACTACAGGATTGACAAATATCTAATATCTCGAAAGCTCGAGTTCTTCCCTGTCTATCCCCTTATTGGAAATCCTACTCCTAGCCGAGATAAATTCCTTGATAAGATGATTACTTCCCCTGTCCTGTACCGCAACGACTTGCTCTTCGTGGACTCGTTGTCAACATTAGTTAAATCTAATTTCGATGAGCGTGGAGTGCTCCGGCTTCTGGGTTTTTTAAAAAAGCTTACAAAAGAGAATAAGAGTATCGTTCTTACCGCTGAGAAAGGACATACGGCCCTTGAGGCATTGAGATTAGCGAGTGACATCTATCTTTCCTTGGAGTTAAAGCAATCAGCAGGTACCTTGGCCAGAGTTATTAATGTAAAGCGTTTTGCCCGGGCTCGAGGGGAAGTGGGGGATCTAGTGCGCTATCGTATTGAGGCAGGCGTAGGAATGATAATCGAGATCACGGAGGTCTCTGGTTAGTATGGCTGAAGACGAAGCCATGTTGCAGCAGATGAAAAAGGTCCCGTTACTCAAGGAATATGTTGAGGGTATACGCAAAGAAGGCTGCAAACTACCAAGATATTTCGAAAACCTAAGCGTTAAAGATTTGGCAGAAATAAGAAAGGAAGCCATATTGAATCCCAACGCCTCAAATATCATATATCGAGTAGGGAAAGGTTTCGTTCATATCTGGCCACAGAGAAATCAATATATAAGCATTGAGAAGCAGCTCACACAAGAACAGAAGGACAAGATGAGATTAATTCGAGATATAATACTCGAGAAGGCATCCGATGAGGAGAGTTCAGAAACGAAGGAAGATCTGGAAAGAATACTTAACAAGCTATATGATGCATCGGTTGAGGTAGTCGATGGTTCCAGCGGAGCACGCAGGTTTTATTTAGGAACAGGCGGCAGGATACCTCTGAAAAAGGATGAGTATGAGCTGATAAAGCATTTCATTCGCAGAGAGGTGGTTGGTTTCGGTGTCATCGAACCCTTAATTCTAGATCAATACATCGAAGACATACATTTGGTAGGTACAGCGCGTATACGCGTCTCCCATAAAGCCTTCCAATATTCCCTAGAAACCAATATCCGCTTTGATGATGAGGTATCCTTGAATGATTTCTTCATTGCAATGAGCGAACGCATGGGAAGACCAGTGTCTGCTTCCAGACCTATTGTTGATGGAACTCTCCCAGATGGATCCCGTATCAACATGATATATTCAAATGAAATTTCTGCTAGGGGTTCTAGCTTTACCATACGGAAATTCGCCGCGGAGCCCATTTCGCCTATCCAGCTCATTAAGTTTGGGACTTTCTCCGCTGAATTCGCTGCCTATATTTGGCTTTGTCTTGAGAATAAGATGAATATAATGATTTCTGGCGAAACGGCATCAGGCAAGACTACTACTCTAAACGCTATCCTCTCTTTCATCGACCATCGTGGAAAAATCTACTCTGTTGAGGATACCCCTGAAGTAAAGCCTCCACAACAATCTTGGCAGAGATGTGTAACCAGAGAGTCAGGGCCCGAAGAATCTAGAGTGACCATGTTCGACCTTCTTCGGGCCGCTCTGCGTTCTAGACCTGACTACATAGCTATAGGTGAAATCAGAGGAGAGGAGGCTAGAGTGGCCTTCCAATGTATGCAAACGGGTATCCCAGTAATTGCATCGTTCCATGCCTCATCAGCTACTAAATTCATACAAAGGATGACTGGACAGCCAGTCAATATTCCTATATCTTTCATAGATAATGTAAATGTCATCATATTCCAATCAGCAGTGAATGTAAACCGTCGTTTTCTGAGGCGTGTTACCCATGTAGAAGAGTTTGTTGGCTATAGCCGCGAAGCAGGAGGCGTGATGACAAGAACGGTTTTCAAATGGGATTCAGCTCGAGACAAACTTTTCTTCCGTGGTATGAACAACTCTCACATTCTAGAGAATCGTATAGCGTTGGAGCATGGATATGCTGATAAAAAAGAGATTTACAAGGAACTGAAGTTCAGGGAGAAAATAATTCAGAAGATGGTCGATTTGAATATTACTGGCTATCATGAGGTTAACAAGATTTTGAAAGATTATTACGAAAAAGGGCCCGAATCACTGCCCTTTACCGTTTAGGTGATTCTATGGCCGTAGCTTTCAAACTTGGGCTCAGACAAAAACTGGCATACAAGCTTAATGCTGGCCTCCGAGATAGCAAAATGGAGCCAAAGCGATATTTTACCTTAGTTCTTATAGCTATAGTCACGTGTGGATTAATAATCCCAGGCATAATCAATTACGTTCTTAGCGATTATCTTACAGGAATCGCCTCGTACACAATTTATGCCATTCCTATTTTTATGATTTTTGTGGTGGCCATCTTTCCAATTATGGCATCTTCAAAGAAAAAAGTCGTAGTAGAAAGAATTATGCCGCTTTTCGTAACCGAGATGGCAGCCCTCTCGACCTCTGAGATGCCCATCGATAAGATATTCTATGTGCTTTCCACTCGTTCTGAGCACGGTCCCTTAGCAGAGGATAGCAAAAAAATTTTCCGCTTAATCCACCACTATCATGTTTCTGCTGCAGATGCCTGTCGCTTCGTCGCCGCCCGCACACCAAGCATATTAGAGCAAGATTTCCTCAATCGACTGGCTCACGCTCTAGAAGTGGGAGAGCGCCTCGACCGATTTATGAAGAACGAGCACGATGTGATAATGGATGAATATGTGTTGAAATGCGAAAGCGTTCTTAAAGACCTTGATTTCGTTAAAGAGCTTTTCACTGGCATTATTACCTCATTGATTTTCATATGCGTTTTCATCTCCATTGTTCCTTTGCTAGGTGCACAAAGTACGGATGCCTTTCTTTTTGGCATTGTGATGACCTTTGCCGCCATGGAGGGGATGTTTGTTTATTATATCTATTCCAAGGTTCCAAAGGACGAAATTTGGTATCCGTGGAGGAGTAAGTGGAGGGGCAAACTAGTGAAGGATCATGACAGGGTGTTATTCATTTCTGTCTTGGTAGCTATTGCAGGTACCATTTCTCTATCAATCTTACTCATACCTCTTGGATTGCCTAATATGCTATTGGCATCAAGTGTCTTCCTTCCTTTCCTGATTCCCGGGATATTGATATGGAGGGAGGAAAGGAGAATAGAAAAAAGAGACAACATTTATGGAGCTTTCATCCGCTCTTTGGGTAGGAGCTGCTCTGTGAGCGGTCAGACGATGCCTGATGCGGTAAAGAAATTAGCACTACATAAATTTGGACCGTTGACCCCCATGGTCAATAATTTATCTAAGAGGCTCAGTTTGCATATCAATGCAGTCGACGCATGGAAGCATTTCTCTGCCGAGGCAAGCAGCAACCTGATTAAGCGTTTCGGCCAAATGTATACAGAATGCGCATTAAACGGAGCGAAGCCTGAGGAGACAAGCCTTTTCATAAGCAATAACATGTTCAAAATCTTAGCAATAAGGAAAAAAAAGCATGTGGTCTCATCATCTTTCCTTGGAGTCCTTTACGGTGTAATGGTCGCACTAGCATTCACTTTGTATGTTACAATAGGGATAGCTGAATACATGTCAGATATCATCTCTAAACTAGTGCTAGCTAACCAAGGCTTCATGACATCGGGTTTCCTCAATACCATTTTCAACTCGGATTTCAGCATTGAACCTCTAATGAACATGGCGTTCGCGGTGATTTTACTTCATGCTCTCTTTTCATCTCTTATGCTACCTCTTTTAAGAGGTGGACATCTAGCAGGTGCCGCTATCCATTTTATTGTGATGCTTTGGTTAGCTTCTGCTGCGCAGCTGGCTGTAGATTTAATGTTGAGCGGATTGCTAGGTATATGATTTTAAACTACATCATCATAGCTTGAGCAAAATCTGGCATTCTCTTTCTCAATAATTACAAACCGGGACTCCAGGACTTAAGAAGCGGATCTTCATTCTTTATTAACGAAAGGTGCAGATATTTGCGAGCTTTAATCGCTGATGGAGATGAAGATTTCCTCTCCATGGCTGAAGCCATACTCTGGCAGGTTCATAGTATTGAGACGCTTCTGGCGAACTGCGCTGAAGATTTATTCGTGAACCTGCGAGAGTATAATCCAGATGCAATAATAATCAATCCTGAGCTTCCAGATATGAAAGGGGCTGAAGCGTTAAAAATTATCAGAGCTATCGGGAAAAGTGTTCCGTTCATCATATTGATACCTCGAGATCGCGATGATTTGGAAAAAGAAGCTATAGAGTTGGGAGCAGTATTCTACTTAAAAAAATGCAGTGACCCCGCACTCTTGATCAACGAGTTAGGAAATATGATTGAAATAGCTGTGAAAATGGGAAATGTGTGTCACGATTCCCTACCTAAAAGAGAAGCTTTTGAGGAAATTATCCTTAAATGTGATGATATGATTTTAGTCGTTGATAAACGGGCCACGGTTTTATTCCTAAATCCTGCTGGTACCGAAATTATTTGTGTGGATGGCGAACAAATAATAAATCGCAGTATAATGAAAATCTTTCATCGTAAAGAAGTCCTAAGGATTTGCCAAGCGATTTCACACTGCTTATCTAAACCAGGACAAGCTCTGGTCTTAAATTTATTAGGTCGTCGTGGCGAGAAAGAATATGTTCAATTAAAGGGGAAAGCTTTCTCACCCGATGGGAAACATGTAATTTTTTGTTTGACTCAAGTTCCAATTAGAAATACATCTATGATCGTGGGAGATGATATTATGTTTTTAGAAGAAATGAGCCCTGAATCAAGAAAGCAACGTCAAAAGGAATTAGCAAGAGAATTGACTTTTCGGCTTATATCCAGAATATTAGTTGATAGGATGAGTGAAAACGAGAGGTCTTTTAAACAAAACCGGTTTCGCTTTTTAGAAGGACTACCTTTTGAAATTAAAAGTAATAAGTCACCAATTTTAGACACCTATGAAATTCAAAAAGATGATGTGGTAATGAAGCGATTCATAGACGGTCTAGCCAACAGAATAGATTTGATGGAAATAGTCGATAACGCCAAATTAGTTGAGGAAGCAAATCGGAACTTTTACGGTCCAGATTAAGAGGCGTTAGAAAAATCCTTTGCATTATGCAATATTACATGAGCCAAAGGGATTACTGTAGGCCCTGGAGTTGGGGATTTCATAACTTCTGTTATGAGTTTTCCTTCTTTTCCTCTCACCGCACGCAAACGCAAATTACATGCCTCGCGTATATTGGTCATGGCAGGATGACTTTCATCTCCAGAGATTAATACCACTTTTCCAATATTGGTCAATTTTCTTAGGAATGGCCAGATTTTTAATGCTTTCAACCTGTCTTCATCAATTTCTAAGAAATCTGTTATTCGATTGAGAACTAAGGATTCTTTTTCAAACAATTGCGGAGAACCGCAGAGCTTATCGAACAAAGTACTTTTTTCCGCGGGTTCTCCATGAATCAAGGGATATACAGGTACAATTAAAAGTCGCATGTCACTGAGAACCCGCGAAAAATTAACAAAATTAGGAAACATCGAATCGATGATCTGTTTGAAGTCGCGTTTTGTGGAGATATAGGTTAGGGTATGTTTTTGACTTAGAATTGAGAGAGAAATGTGATCGACGAGATTGTTAATAATATCTGTATCTGAACCTTCGACCAGAATCAGGCTTCCATGTGGTATTATGCAAGTAACTGTGTTTAAGCAAGTTTCCTCGTCGATATTATCGACTTTAATTTCATTCTTTTGAAGTTCTTCTGACTTGATTTGAATATCTATTTTTTCATTGAAAAATTCTCTTATTTCTTTAGAAAACGATGGTTGAAGGTTCGAACTTTCATCAAGATTTTTCAGACCTGCATTTCTAGTTTGAAAATGAGATTCTGCACTCTTGATTTTTATTCTTAGAGTGGGAAGAAACCTGCTATTAGAAAATAAAGAAATGACTCCAGCCAAAGTCTTAGTTGTAGAGTGATTGAGGTTATTAAAATGAATCTCGTTTTTAATGCTATTTTCAATAACATCGTGGCTTTTCGCATTTTTTTCCGATTTCGCAAAATCCAAGTCGAGAAATTGTAATATTTCTTTGATTTTCTTATGGTCGTGATTATTTATTTCTACACTCTTGTCATTGCTGCTATTATTTAGGTTCTCAAAAACAAGATCTTTGCAGGAGACTTTGCTCGTTAACTCGTTATCAGATTCCTTAGAACTAAGATGCTTCACTTCAAGGGATGAAGAATCTTTATGAACTTCTAACCGATGAATAATTCTCTTTTTAGAATTACATTTTGAACTTTTAACAAACACATTTGATACTAGATCTCAAATCTTTAAATGAATGGCCCTTCGACTATCATTATAGAAAATGAAAACTTTTGAGTATAGAATCTTAAGGCTTGGAGGCTTCCTCCATATATCGAGGCGATTTGCATTTCCAACACGCCTTCCATTTGTTAATGTTCATCGCACCGCATTCTTTACAACGCCATGTACCTGCCTGTTCAAAGGGAGCGCAAAGAGCGCACTCTACATCCTTTTGACTCTTTTCTTTTTCTACCATATCAATCATTTTTTTAAAAGCATTTAATTAATTAAATAACACATGCCTTCATAATCATTTGCTTATAGCGTTAGCGTTTATATTCGATTTCAAATTACATGATCAGAAACATACCTTCATGAGATTATTGATATTGATAAAATAATTTTATCACATTAGAGTTCAAGATGCCAAATCTGATTATGATTTCTTTATTATGAAAAAATAATAAAACTTAATGACCAAATTCACATAATATTAAAAATGCTTTATTCATATTTCTCAACTAATCGATGGGATAGCGTGATAACAAACGATTAATAATGATGCCTGATATATGGCCAGAATTAATAATTTTTTGAATTGTGAATAAAGTTGATTGGAATTTGCATGCTTTATCGCAGCTACGGATGTATTATAAAAAATAACAAACTCTTTTAATGTTTAAAAATATAAATTTATTAATAAAAAATAATTTTTAATTTCACAAAAAGAACTTCATCAACATCTAATCCTCGATCACATTATTTGAAAGTATGATAATTATGCTTCATCAAATTTTTTAGAGAGTCGAGATGAAGAAATGATTAGTTATTATGTCATTCCTAATTGTCTTATGAAAAGGCCGATTGATTTGTCAGATACTTTGATGTGGCATGATAACCATTGACTTAAAAATCTGAGTATTTTAATTGATAACCCAAATTTTCCCTGCTCATATTGTGCTTTAAACTTGGATATTTGAGCTATGAACTCACTATGCTCCTGTAGATGCTTCTCTAGCCCTGGATAGGGTCCTATTTTCATGTATTTTTCTTCGGTACGAAAATGGTATAACGTATAATCAGCTAGCTCATCGATGATTTCCCTGAGGACCTTCTGTCCTCTGCCCATTATCATTGCGTTATGCAATTCGTTTAGGATTTCGAGAAGGCGCTTATGCTAGTCATCTATTTCTCCTATATAACAGGTTAACTCTTCTGACCATTCTAACAGCGGCATGATTTAAGT
>JAVYMA010000019.1 GCA_038740345.1 Methanomassiliicoccales archaeon | reverse complement strand
CTTTGATGATTATCCCCTCAGATGGCCCTTTAAAAATAACCGCATTCAGCGATGACAATGTAATAATGGGGATTTCACATCCCGAGTTCCCCCTTCATGGAATACAGTTTCATCCTGAAAGTTTTCTCACAGATCATGGAGTTACAATGATCGGAAATTTTTTAAATCTTGCATAAATGCATTTAATTATTTAACAATTATATTATTTTATATTAATGAATAATAAATTCTAAACTTAATTATTATATTAAATTCACCATATTTCGCTTGCCGATTGCTCTAAAAGAGCATCTGCGAATGTAGCAGCGTACATCATGCGACGTGCATACTCAATGGGGCCATAAATTAAGAAATCGGCTCCAGTCATGATGGGTATAACCGTCGCAGCTACATCGACAAAATTGAAAATTTTTTTATCTTCATTTTTAATTTTAGTTAAAAGGGGATAAGACTCAACAGCGTTATGTATGGCACATCCGGTTGGAAAACCCCATTTAGCTTTTGCAATCATTATTGCACGTATTGAATGACCTGCACCCTGTTCATATGACATTACTGCCATATCAAGTAGTGGTCTTGTTATTCCGTGTTTCTTTGCTAATTCAATTAATCCTTCAGGTAAAAAGTTACTTCCATTTTCTAATAAATATATTTTTCCTTTGCTTTGAAGATCGCCAGGATTAAAAGCCAATATAACAGCATTTTGAATATTATTGTTTTCCAAAGCCTCCCATTCTTCTGGTTTAATCCCTGCATTTATTGTGTTGTACACTATTCTATCTTCAATGCCAGCTTCTTTTGCCCAGTTTATTCCAGCTATACGTACTTCCGCACTTGGAGAATCGATAAAAATTGGCCCTGAAAATAAGTCTGATATTATTTCTAAATAATTCCTAATTGCTTTTTTTGTTTCACCATAAATCATTATGGCATATGGACATCCTGTTTCTAAAGACGCTCTTTCACTCTGTTCTAGCAGCATCTCCACAGAACCAGGTTTTACAATTCCATTAATTCTATCTAAAACGATACTATGTCTTGGATAAAATATGGAACCAATTAAAACAACTCTTCGCTTTCCGGGTTGGCCACCAAATTTTACTCTTCCAATGTTAAACGTGGTCTGATTATTCAAAAATTTAATCATTAGCACTCACCTCGATAATATAATTTAAGTTTATAAATAAAATTTATAGACGGGACTTCTACTACAATTCCATCTACAGGGTCAAGGATGACCGATGGATTTTCAGAAATGGCTATCAGTGATGCATCTGTAGATAATTTTTCACTTGGCAACCTAAGCATTTGATCCGTAAAATCCAAAGCCAATCGGTCAATTGTTCTTATTATTTTATGTGTATCCATACAAAATATCTCATTATCGATAAGAATTGGTTCTGCTGGAAATATTCCTGGATCAGAATCTTTGCACTTTTTTATTTTTTCTAACAATTCTTCTTTCCTTTCATTCTCAAAAATATATATAGGATCGTACGCAATTATTTCATCAGCATCTTTTGGGTATACTAAATCGATGATTTGAACTTGTTTCCTAAATCTTTGAATGACTTCTTCGTTAATATTACATAAATAAGGAATTGCTGAGCGGGCTTCTTTAATTCTTTTATTTTTGTCTATTCCATTTTTCCATAATTTCATAATAGCATCCGCTGGAAAATGACCAAATTCTTCTTTACCACAAATAATGAGAAAACGAATTCTTGGATTACTAACAATATTGGCTATAACCATTTCCAAACCAATATTTTCAGTTTTTAATGAACCAATAATGGCAAAATTATCAGGAGGTAGGTCTACAAAACCCCGGCCTATGATTAAAATAGCAATTGGACTCGATTTTGCCCCTATGACATATTCTCCAGGTATGACTGGCCATCTAGGTTCGCTTTTCATGAATAACTAATGTAAAAATTAGATTATGAGTATTTATAGTCCTTCTCTTGAAAAATATATTTTTATGCTTTTAAATAACATTTTTAAACATTCAACTTCTAAAAAAAACGAAGTTATAAGTAATTAAGCAACACTAAGAAATTTCGGAGGTAATTCGTTTATGGATTGCAAGGAATTGTCGAAATTGTTGGTGGAGTCTTTAGGATTGAGTACAGAACCAGTCGCGATTACATTGATTAAAAAAGGTCAGCAGTTGCCAGAGGGTTATAAAATTCCCGAAACCCCTATTAGACATTGTCAAGCAATCATGAGGGCAAGAAAAGGCGAGAAATTAACTGTTCCGGCTGATAAACAGGCTTGTCCCGTGGGAGGAAGTGCATTGGGTATAGTCCCGTTACCTGAAAAAGTCAAAGCGGGAGAGTTTCATCATAATATGGGTATGTATGAGACGCCAGAAGCAGCTGCGAAGACTATTTCAATTAGACCTCAGCTTGAACCTTTAAGTAATGCTGCGACAGCGCTCGCTCCCTTAAGCCAAGCCACCCTAAACCCGGATGTTGTAGTCGTTGTCGGGCTTCCTGAGCAGATATTCTGGTTAGTTCCTGCCGCTTCGACGTTTAGTATGGGAGGAAGGATCACAGTTGAGATGGCTTCTGTGCAAGCAACATGCGCAGATTCAACCGTTGTACCAATTAAAACAGGCAATATTAACATATCGTTGGGCTGCTTTGGCTGTCGAAAAACAACGGATATCAAACCTGAAGAAATGTTGGTTGGAATTCCGAGACAAAGACTCACCGAAGTCGCTAAAGCGTTAAAGCAATTCTCAGCAGGACCGATTCCCAAATCAAGACAGAAATCCTAAATTTTCGTTATTTTTATTTTTTTTAAATTATGGTTATTTAATATCATTATTTTATTTTTTTACTAAATTCTTTTATGAAAATATCACACATGTATTCGAAACAAAAGTAACTTAACTATATAAAAAGATGCAACATTAATCATAGGGGATATTATGGATGTTACAGATTTAGAAATACTCAAAATTCTTCGTCAGAACTCCAGAGAAAGCTTAAGTTCTATAGCTACAAAATTAGGAATATCAAAAGCTACGGTAAGCAGAAGAATAGCTAAATTGGAAGAGTTGGATATAATCGCAGGTTATACAATTTTAACTAACACATCAAGGATGGGACTAATGCGAGCCATCATTGGCCTTGAAGTTATCGGCCCTGCAATAGGATCTGTAATAGAAGAATTATCAAAATTTCAGGAGATTGAGTATGTACACAAGGTTTTTGGTGACCACAGCCTTTTATGTGAGGTTTATGTAAGAAGTGTAGATTCGCTTTATGATTTAATTCAAAATCGTCTTTTAAAATTGACCAATATTCAAAATGTTGAAGTAGATATTTTAATTGAGAAGATACCTCTTAATCCGAATGCAGAACTAGACTTGTTTTCCTTTCATATGCCCCCGAAATAAAGCTAATCATTTTTTATACAGCGCTATGTCTTTGGGGTTTTTATGATTCTGGGCCCAGCTCCTAAACTCTACACTGAAGATGGCCACCGCACAGTGGATCCTTTGACCACTTTAAAAAGAATTGAGCCTCTATGCCCAATAGCAGGCGTAACTCGAGTCGCTGATATCACAGGTTTAGATAGAGTTGGAATCCCAGTATATTCTAGTATTCGTCCAGATGCTCAATCGGGAGCTATTAGCGTTTATAATGGCAAAGGTGCATCAAAAATTCAGGCTAAGGTTTCGGCGATAATGGAAGCTTTGGAAAGATATAGTGGAGAAGTTAGAGGTGATGAAATAGTAAGAAAAAATCTTGAAGATATGCTTTCATCACATAATTGTGTTGATCCAAGAGACCTAATTCTACCTTTGCGCACAATTCCTCATTTATTTTATCAAAATATCGCTTGGGTGAAAGGTTATGACCTTCAAGAAAAAGAACCAATATATGTTCCAGCATGCGCTGTATTTCACCCTTATAATTCTAAATTAGATATGCCACTTTTCCGGACAAATACAAATGGCTTAGCCTCTGGAAATACTTTGGAAGAGGCAATAGTTCATGGAGCATGTGAGGTCATAGAAAGAGATGCTTGGTCCATATGTGAGATGAGGCGTCAATTGCGGGGGGATATTGAACAACCTCATGATGACAAATTAATTCGTTCTATTCTCGAGAAATTTATATCGCAAGAAATAGATATTTATTTAAAGGACCTAACAAGTGATTTAGGTATACCTACATTTGCAGCTGCTGCTGATGATGTTCGGATGAAAGATGCAGCTCTGCTATGTCTGGGTATAGGTACTCATCTTAATCCTAGAATCGCACTAATCCGCGCGTTGACTGAAGTAGCTCAGAGCAGAGTCACACAAATTCACGGTGCCAGAGAGGATACTGTTCGTGCTTCGAGCTCTAGATCTTTAGGATATGAAAAAATGAAACGTTTAAACGCAATGTGGTTTTCGAGTTCAACTAGGATTAAGCCATTATCATCCTATAATAATTTGGATACGCCTGACTTATTTGAAGATTTAATGGTAATCATTGATATACTCAAATCCCGAGGATTTAAACGGTTGATTGCTGTAAATTTGACTAGAAAAGAGTTAGGTGTACCTGTAGTTAGAGTAATAATTCCAGGAATGGAAGTATATGCCATGGATGAGGAAAGAATGGGAAATCGTTCAAGAGGGGGCTGAATGTTTGAGTCAGTTGTATTCATAGGGCCAAGCTTAAAACGTGAGATGGCGATGAAATTACTAGGAACTGAAACTAATATCTTACCCCCCGTAAAAAGGGGAGATCTTCCAAATTTAGATTCAAATGTAAAATTGATTGGAATAATAGATGGCGTATTTTTTGAGGAAGCTGCAGTAGGACATAGAGAAATAGTTGATAAAATTCGGGCGGGAGTAAAAATTTTTGGCGGTTCAAGTATGGGTGCACTTCGTGCGTATGAGCTAAAGTCTTTTGGAATGATAGGTATAGGAAAAATATATCAAATGTATGTTCAAAGGGAGTTAGAAGGAGATGACGAAGTAGCTCTAATTTTCGATCCCGAAACTTATGAACCCTTGTCTGAGCCATTGGTAAATTTAAGATATAATCTCGAGTTGGCAGTTGAAAAAAATATTCTTAACTGGTCTCAAAAAAATAAAATAATTGAAAAATTAAAAGATGTTTATTATCCAAAGAGAAACAAAGAGACAATGTTTCAATACGCGAAGAAAATTCTCGATGAGAAGACTGTTCACAGGTTGAAAACAATGTTTAATCAAAATTATGTAGATTTGAAAGAAAAAGACGCTATAGATGTGATTAATGCTTTAAAGAGCGTAAGAAAGAATGTCAATAATAATCATAGAAGATACAATAAATAATAAACATGCAGGTAATTAAAAAAGACTAATTTAACAGCCATTAATTTAGATTTAATGGCGTTAAAAAGGATGTGTGTTAACAGGATAAATCAAAATATATTTAGTAATAATAATATATATCCAATCGTTAACTGGTAATGAAAAAAGGTAAGCAATTGTTTATCTATGGATGGATTATCCATCCAGCAGTAGATATATATTGATATTTTTCATTTAGAGTTCTGAGCAAGGGGAACCGATTTTCACCAAAAGGAAGCGGGTTAGGGGGATGTTTACAAAGTCTTGCGACCTTAGGTGGAAATCGAGTTTTTCAAAATAAAAGGAGGCAAAGAATGGCGAAATACAAGGACAAGATAGACTTGTACGATGACAGGGGTAAACTCATAGAGAAAGAGTTGCCCTTGGAAGCGATAAGTCCTTTGAGAAATCCAGCCATCATGCGCATCGGGAACCTTGCCAAGAGGACGATTGCCGTCGATATGACTGGGATTGAGAAGAGTCTCAAGACCGGTAGGGTTGGTGGCGGTTATATCAAAGGCAAGGAAATCGATGCCCCGGTGGTTAAGGATGCCGAAAAGTTGGCCAAAGCGGTCAAAGACATCCTGAAGGTTTCCAAGGACGATGACACAGAAGTGAGAGTGATAATGGAAGGAAAGAGAATGATCGTCATGGTTCCAACGATAAGGTTGGACGCAGGAGTCGAATATACAACAGGATTCACTGCAGCTGCAGCGGCATTGACTCAGGCGATCATCGATATGTACGAGGTACCAATGCATAAAGCCAACATGGTTAAGGCAGCAGTTTGGGGAAGATATCCTCAGACTCTGAACTTCCTGGGCTCAAACTTGAAATCAATCCTGGAAGTGCCTCAGAACAACGAAGGAGCTGGATATGCCCTAAGAAACATCATGGCTAACCATATTGTCGCGCTCTCAGGAAAGAATGCCATGGTGGCTGCTGCGTTGGCCAGCATTTTCGAGAACACCGCATCTTTCGAAATGGGAGATGCCATTGGACCATTCGAGCGCCAACACTTACTAGCCTTAGCCTACCAAGGACTGAACGCTAACAACATAACCTACGATTTGGTCAAAGAGAATGGGAAGACTGGGACCGTTGGTACAGTTGTTGAGAGCCTCGTAGGCCGTGCTCTTGAGGACAAAGTCATTAAGGTGAAGGAGAAATTGCCCTCGGGCTACAAGGTGTTCACCACCAATGATATGCCCCTCTGGAACGCCTATGTGGCAACTGGCATGTTAGCTGCCATAATGGTAAACTGCGGTGCTGCTAGGGCTTCACAAGGTGTACCCTCGACGATTTTGTACTATAATGACTTGGTTGAACATGAGACCGGATTGCCAGGAGTGGATTATGGTCGCGCCATGGGTACATCAGTGGGTATGTCATTCTTCAGCCACTCTATCTACGGTGGTGGTGGTCCTGGGCTATTCCACGGAAACCACGTAGTGACAAAGCATGCGAAAGGCACAGTCATTCCTGTGATTGCAGCGGGCTGCGCACTTGATGCTGGAACCCAATACTTCTCACCAGAGAGCACATCCTCATTGGTTAGAGATGTCTTTGGCGACATTCCAGAATTCAAGGCGCCCTTTAAGGTGGTCGGTAAGGAGGCAAAAAAGATAAAGGATGAGGTGGCCTAATGAAAGGTTCTCCAGCCCCTGAGGCCGTTCCATTGCCAGAGATCATGATAATGCCTTCAAGGCTTCTCTCCGCTGCCACATCTGAGAAACTAATTAACCGATTGTACGATGTAAAGCACGTTAGGCAAGTAAATTGCCAAGGCGAAAGCCTTCCAGAAATGGTGACTCAGGGACCTGCAGCAGGAATCCCAGTGAATCATCCCGAGAGAAGGAAGATCAAAATCAAAGGCAAGGAAACCGAACTACGCATCATGGTAGGGCGAATCTTCGTTGAAATAGATGATATCGAACATGTTAATGAAGCCCTTAAGGAAATAGAGTCTATTTGCGAGGAATTGCTCCCGTTCGGATTCGACCTAGAGGTTGGAAGATATTCAAAATTTAGGCCAACTGTTACCGATTATGCAAAAAAGAGGTGTTCATAATGGCAAAGTATGAGAGACAATTCTATCCTGGAACCACCATTCCTGCTAAGAACAGGAGAAAGTTCCTGGACCCAAAAGTAAAATTGGAGAAGCTCCGAGACGTCGCCATGGATGACGTGGTCAAGATACTTGGTCACAGAGCTCCAGGTGAAGACTATAAGAGCATCCACCCACCACTGGATGAAGGGACAGAGCCTGACTGCCCAATAAGGCAGCTAGTGACTCCCATTGAAGGTGCCAAGAAAGGAGACAGGATCAGGTATGTTCAATTCACTGACTCTGTCTACTTTGCGCCTATCGTTCCATATGTCCGAGCCTGGATGTACATGAGCCGGTATCGCGGTATCGATACAGGTACCCTCTCCGGTAGGCAAATCATCGAAATGCGTGAGAGAGACCTGGAAAAGCTTGCCAAGGAGCTCATAGACAATGAGACCTTTGACCCTGCTAGGACTGGTATCCGAGGCGCGACAGTGCATGGGCATGCTTGCAGGCTTGATGAGAATGGCCTGATGTTCGATGCCTGGCAAAGATACCGCTGGAATGCCAAGAAGGGTGAAGTTGAGTATGTGAAGGACCAGGTCGCTCTCCCATTGGATAAGCCCATTTCTGTGGGTAAACCCATGAAGGAGGAGGAGCTCAAGAAGAGGACCACCATGTTCCGCGCCGATGGTGTGGACATGAGGGAGGACAAGGAAGTCATGTTGGTTACTAATCGCATACACATGCTGAGGACCATGAGCGGCTTCCAACCCTTCAACATTAAGGGGGTATGAGCAATGGCCAAGGAGAAAGAGAAGCTATTCTTAAAAGCGATGAAGAAGAAATTCAAGGAGGATCCCACTGAGGTCCACACCAGCTACTACTCCTTTGGAGGCTGGAAACAGTCTAAGAGGAAAAGAGAATGGGTTGAACAGGCAAACAAGATAGCTAAGCAACGTGGCATCGTAATGATGAATCAGGACATCGGTGTTCCCCTGGGACAGCGTGTTCTTATGCCCTATCAGTTGTCCCATACTGACATCTATGCTGAAGCGGACGACTTGCACTTTATCAACAATGCCGCAATGCAGCAGGCATGGGATGACATTCGAAGGACTGTAATCGTGGGTCTCGACACAGCGCACACTGTGATTGAGAAGAGATTGGGCAAAGAGGTTACCCCGGAAACCATAAACCGCTACCTCGAGGCAGTTAACCACACAATGCCTGGGGGAGCAGTCGTTCAGGAGCACATGGCAGAGTGCAGCCCTGCTCTAACCGCAGACTGCTATGTAAAGGTCTTCTCAGGGAATGATGAGTTGATGGATGAGATTGACAAGCAATTCAGGATTGACATCAACAAGGAGTTCCCTGCAGAGCAGGCCAAGCAACTCAAGGAGGCTATCGGTAACCAGCTCTGGCAGAAGGTAGCTTGCCCGACCATCGTAGGGCGCGTTTGCGACGGTGCGACGATGTCAAGGTGGTCTGCTATGCAGATTTCCATGGCATTCATCACCTCTTACCGCCTTGCAGCCGGAGAAGCCGCCATCGCAGACTTCGCCTATGCCGCAAAGCACGCCTCGGTAGTTGAGATGGGTACAATGATGCCAGCGCGACGTGCCCGTGGTCCTAATGAGCCAGGTGGAATACCGTTCGGGTATCTGGCGGATATGGTGCAGTCACTAAGGAAGTATCCTGATGACCCTGCTAGACAGGCTCTTGAAGCTGTAGCGCTGGGTGCAGTGATCTATGATCAGATCTATCTAGGATCCTACATGTCGGGAGGAGTCGGGTTCACTCAATATGCAACGGCCGCCTATACTGACAATATCCTTGAGGACTACACGTATTGGGCAGTAGACCTGATTAACGACAAGTATGGAGGTCTTACGAAGCTCAAGCCGACATATGAGAACATTGAGAAACTAGGAACCGAGGTAAACTCCTATGCATTGGAGATGTATGAGCGCTATCCAGCCGCCATGGAGGCTCACTTCGGTGGCTCACAGCGTGCCACAGTGGCAGCAGCAGCGACTGGCATCGCTTGCGCTATGGCCACGGGTAATGCAGACTGCGGGGTCAATGGCTGGTATCTATCCATGTTCCAGCACAAGGAGAGGCTCGGTCGCTTGGGCTTCTATGGATATGACCTGCAAGACCAATGCGGTGCTGCAAACTCGTTCTCATACAGGAGCGACGAGGGCCTACCATTCGAGCTGAGGGGTCCGAACTACCCGAACTACGCCATGAACGTCGGTCACCTTTCCGGGTATGGCGGAATAGCTGCAGCGGCTCATGCAGCACGGGGCGATGCCTTCGCGTGCAACCCACTGATCAAGGTGGCATTCGCGGACAAGAACTTGCCGTTCGACTTCGCGAACATCACCAAAGAATTCGGCCGTGGTGCACTGCGCGAGTTCATGCCCGCAGGCGAGAGGACCGTCATCATACCTCCCGCATGAGGTGAATGATGAAGCCGGGCGACTTCGCTAAGTATCGGAACACAGGGACAGTAGGAAAGGTATTGGAGGTAGTTGATAGGCCAGATGGTCGATGGGTATTGCTCGATACATATGGTCTCTATTACGAAGCCTCTTATCTAGAACCTGCCTCAGAAGCCGAATACAAAGTGAAGAAGCTCGAGGAAGCCTCTCTCGAAGAGCAGCTGGAGAAGATGGAGCAGCTTAGGCAACAGCTTGAAGAAGCTGAGAAGACCATAAGTCGCATTACACCCTCTGGCACTTAAACCCTTTATTTTATCTTCTTTGTATCTTTTTTAAATAAAGTAATATTTTTAGAAGATAATATAAATTTTATTAAAAATATCATATATAAGCAATAAATAATTTTTATAAATAATTAAAATTAGATTCAGTATTTTGAATCATAAAGACATCAGAATTTTGGTCAATCATCCATCATCATAACCTACCAAAATGCTAGCTAGTTTTGGATCATCAGGGACTCCATGCAACGCTCTAATGAATATATCGCTCGGTGGTGAAGGTGAGCATGACACGCAATTCTTAACGCCAGGAAGAGCCGCTACCTCTGGAAATGAGACTGGTGGCATTAAAAAATATTCTTTGCTTTTAGGCATCTTATCGGTGAAAATTATAAAATCTTCAGATAGGAAGATAACGTTAGGTTTATTCTTATATTCATCGCGCTCATGTGGGAATATCTCTTTTCCCAATATTGTATCCCCCGCGTCAGCGACGAGCAATACAGTAGGTTCAGGAGGAGGCCGGAAGCGTTTATCTTTAATTATAGCAATAACATGTTGTCTTCTTAAGCACTCTTCGACTCCTCGATTGATGCATGAGATTCCTAAGGCAGCCTTTACTTGTCCTTCAATTTGGAGCACCTTTTCTCTCGCACTATCATCTAATTTGAAAACGTGAACGCTACCTTCCATATTCTTTAAAAGATCGATTACTTCTTCAGGATTTACCATGTGAACGGAGCAATGTGCTAGAATATATTCTATCTTTCTGTTTAGAAATTTTTTAGGCAGTCATTTTATGCGCAAAAGTTCATCACTACTTTATGAGTTTAGAGCTTTTGGCGAAGCAGGAACCGTCAATTGTTAGAGCACTCTATCGTTATAAGCATGAGGTATTTCGGGATGGAGCTTTAACCCTTAAACAGAAAGAGCTTATTGCGGTAGCCATCTCAATGGTTTTAAAATGCGACGTATGCTTAGAAGTTCATGCTAAAGAGGCTTTTAAGCAAGGAGCTACACGAGATGAATTACGAGAGACTATGAATGTGGCTATGTATCTCGCTGGACCTACTTCAGTTGTCTGGTCACCAGTTATTGACAAAATACTATTAGGTGAGCTTTCAGAAAATTCAGATTCCTCATTCAAAAGTTAGGCTTACAGGTCTCTTTAGACCAAGACCAGCTGCGACTTCAAATCCTTTGAGTACAGCCATAGGAATTGGGCAGGAAGCATGTTTTAATGTTCGTCCTCCCACCAAATATACTCTGTTCTCAGAGTACGGCATGTGTAATGCTTCAATTATTTCGCATGTCTCAATTTCTTTGCCGAAATCCTTTACATGTTTGCACCCACTATTTATTTCACATTTTATCTTGCCGTTTTCGCTCCAAATAATTATTTTGGTTTTGAATCGACATACACCCGGATCAAGATTCAAAACAACTCTTTGCTCTTCTAGTAAAATTTTGCTCATTTTCATTTCTCCCTACGAGCCTTGTTCATTAAATCAGTGAATGAGCCACGTGTGATGTCAAACACTCCTATTGCAGCTATCGCTTCTTTTTTTCTCATGATGGGAACAACTACTACAGGCACTCCTCTATAAGGACCTGATACTGCCGTTCTTCTTACTACCTGGCCTTTCTTTAAAGCTTCTTCTAAAACGGGCCCCGTATAATTGCTGTCAACAATCTCCCCTTCTTCGCAGCGAACTCCATATTGATTTTTCGATCTCATGGCCAAAGGAAGTCTCCCAACAAGTTCATGAATGGCCAAAGCTATACATTTCAAATCTTCAGCCTCCGTATCTGGAGAAAGTAATGTAGTGCCTTCACTCCAACAACGCCTGGATTGATTACCTATAGCTAGGGCGGCAGAAACGGCACCCTTCTCTGCAATTTCGTATGAGAATGCTGATCCAATTATAATCGCATCACCATCCTCAAGGTCAAAAATTCTTTTTAAAGGAGATACAATTTCCTGATCTGGTAAATCGTCATCTCCAGGAAAGACCACTTTCCCTTCCTTAACAATTAATGTCGTGGCACCGACCGCACCTGCTCTGACCGCCTCATCACGCTGTTCACATCCAAGCTTGATCCTATCTGCACCTCCTTTTACTAATACGGCACAATTGTGTTTCCCGATTGTAATCCCATCAATTTCAATGGGGTGTGTAAGAATTCCTGAAGACTCCAATCTCTTGCGTCCCCTTTCAGTAAGCACTGCCCCTCTTTTTGTATTTTCTACAGAACCTTCTCTTATCATTTTATCAAGAATTGTTCTAGTACTTCCCTCTCCGATTTGTAATATTTCAGCTAGGGCTTTCCTTCCTATCGGTCCCTGAGTATCTATTATTTGGTATGTTTTCCAAATATGGTACAATGAAAACTTTGGTGTCGGTCCTCCAGCGAAATATGAGCTAAATATTAGCGGCATGGTAGGATGGATAAATCATCCATCCAAATAAATTTAACCACTGACAAAATGATTTCAGGCCGTTAAAATCTAACCTTACCTGCTTTCTAACTTAAATATGTTAATATTCCTTTTGATTAACACATGTTTAACGTCTGGGCAAAGTTTTATTATTAAACTGGTGCTACGCCAGACTATATGCCCGATGAGGCAGAGCCATTAGTAATCATTGATAATGTCAGTAAGAATTTTAATGGAAATACTGTGCTCAGAGACATCAGCGCTGTAATCTATCCTGGAGATGTGCTTGGGCTTATAGGGAGGAGCGGAGCAGGTAAGTCTGTACTTATTAACATGCTACGAGGTAATCAAGAATATAAGCCCGACATGGGCAGAGTAATTTATAGAATGAATATTTGCAGTTCGTGCGAGCGTCTCGATTTGCCTTTTAAAGGCGCAAAATGTACAAGGTGTGGTGGGGACACAAACCTTATTGATATAGATTTCTGGTCCTTAAGTGAGAATGATAAGATGCGAATCGCTGTAAAACAGCGCATCGCTATTATGCTACAGCGGACGTTTGCTCTTTTTGGAGACATGTCCGTGATTGAAAATGTTTTTGAGGCTATGGATAAGGGATTGACTGATCAGGAGCGCGTGGACAAGGCCATCGAACTCCTAAAAATGGTAAATATGACTCATCGGGTTACGCACATTGCCAGAGATTTATCTGGTGGCGAAAAACAGAGGTGCGTTTTAGCTCGGCAACTTGCCAGAGATCCTTTGATATTCTTAGCTGATGAGCCCACAGGCACTCTAGATCCAGGTACTGCTGAAATTGTACATCGGACTCTTGTAGATATGTCAAAGAAAACAAAGATGGGGATGGTCGTTACTTCGCATTGGCCTAAAGCCATTAACCGTTTGGCAAATAAAGCAATATGGTTAGAGGCCGGAGAGATGATGAAGCGTGGAAATCCGGTAGAGGTGACGAAAGAATTCATGGTTGGATTTGCGCCCAAGGATCCAGAACCCGTCCCTATTGGAGGGCCAATTGTCCGAGTTATTGATGCAAAAAAGTATTATTATTCAATAGTAAGGGGTGTCGTAAAAGCTGTGGATGGTGTAACATTCGAGATAAACGAAAAAGAGATTTTCGGCCTCGTAGGACTTAGTGGAGCAGGAAAAACCACACTTTCGCGTATGATTGCGGGTATAACACCAGGAACCAGTGGCGTAGTCGAAGTTCGTATAGGTGACGATTGGGTGAACATGTATGAAATAGGTGAGTTGGGGAGAGGGAGAGCTACACCTTACATTGGTATTTTGCATCAAGAATATTCGCTATATCCCTTTAACACAGTGTTACAAAATCTTACCTCTTGTATTGGCCTTAAGATGCCAGCAGAATTTGCTAAAATGAAAGCAATTCAGGTGCTATCTAGTGTGGGATTCGAAAAAAAGGACATAGAAAAAATACTTTATGCATATCCAGATACTTTGAGTGTAGGAGAAAAGCAAAGGGTAGCAATGGCATCAGTCCTTATTCGGGAACCGAGGATAATTATCTTAGATGAGCCAACCGGGACTATGGACCCTATAACAAAGTTATCTGTAGCAAAGAGTGTACTAAATGCTAGGAAGGAACTAGGAGAAACTTTCATAATCGTATCGCACGACATGGACTTTGTGGTTAATTGTTGTGACCGAGCTGCAATAATGAAACAAGGTAAGATAGTAGCCTTAGGCGATCCGAAAGAAATTGTTGCTCATATGACTGCCGAGGAAAAAGAAGAAATGATGAAAAGCGGGGTAGAGATCGCTTGAAAGAAATGATTGGGCGTCATACCAAAGTAGTTGAATGTCGTGAATCCAAAGGTCTCGGTGTCGGCGGAGGAATGGCTCAGAGAGCTACCATCTCAGAATCTGGAAGGGATGTAGTTGCCATAGCAATGGGCCCAGGAAAAAGGCATATAACAAAGCCTGTATGCGAGATTACTTATGCCTTAAGGGAAGAAGGCATCGATACCTCAGTCATCGTTATTAATGCGGGAGCAGGGGTTCCACATGATGCACCTGATGTTTCAACCGGTTCAATATTTGGATTGGATGAAATTGAGATCAAACGCATTCAGCAATTTAAGATTGCAATAATTCATTTAGGAAACGTTCGAAATCATATCATCTATAAAGCAAGGCTCATTTTGCGTAATGTGGATATACCAGCTATTATAGTATGCCAGGCTCCTGTGGATTTTGAGGATTTCGCGAAAATCGGTGTGAAAACTCGCGTCGTGATGCCACGCCCAGAAAATATTGGAACTAAGGGTGTAATAGTCGATATCGTTACTGGAGTTGTAAGGGGAGTCACATGTCCACAACATAAGCTTGATGAGATAATATCCAAAGTCAAAAAGCATTTGCCTTTAAAATCAGGTGAAAAAAATTACAATGTAGCTACTAAATTTCAACCTTTCTCTAATGGCATTACAGTTACAGAATAATTAAATTAGGAAAATTTTAGCTAACATACATCGAACTTTATAGGTTCCTATTGCTTCTTAATATCGAAACCAACGAGATGCGTCCAATGATTTTCCAACAAATATCCAAGTTTCTCCCTAATGAATTCATCTGCCAATGTGGAAACACTTCCTGACACGACGTTTTCAACTCCCTCGATGTCATCTAAGTAATGAAAATCAACAGCAGGTAATACAAATCTAGGTTCTCCTCTGATATTTACGTCGGAATACAGCACGAAATCTTCACTCAGGAAGCAAACGTTGTCCTTTTTCTTTAACTCTTCCAATCTACTCGGATTAACCCATTCTCCTATAACTTGACCTTCCTGGTCTTCTAAAAAAACCAAACTTTTACTCAATGATAGGATAAGTGTCTCCCCTTTTACCACTATAACAAACTGTTCTTCTTTGCTCATGCATGACCAAACACCTTTGTTTATAAAAGGCATAAGTCCTCCACAAGCTCCGTTATCTTCGGCTGCCTTTTCCAAGGCTATTATATCTCCTTTAAATTTCTGGTCTAGATATTGAAAAGCCACTATTCCGGGAATTTCTTCTATTTTTTTTCGCACTACTTCTTTTACCTTTTCTTTATCCATAGGGCTATTAAAGCCATTTGCACAATAAAATAGTTTCAGCCATGTAGAATTAAATTTTAAGACTTGATAAAATGAGAATGAACGAAATAGTATCTATTTGCATGGGGATGATGATGAAAAGCATTTTAAGGCTAATGGCCGATGAACCACGTCCAGATGATAATAACAGTAAACGGTATTAAAAAGGAAGTGCCCGTTTCCACCACTATTAGAGATGTCATAGAGGACCAACCATATCAGATCGGCAGCCTTATTGCAGTGCTGAAACCTATCGAAGCTATCAAAAAAGAAACCAGGGAATTTGAACTGGTTACCCCAAGAGGAAAAATGGGATTGAAGCTGAACGATTCAAAATACGCCGATCTTTTCCGTGAAATTTTATCTGATATTAAGGGCAAAGCGATAAGATGGCAAACTTCAAAGGTAACAGCCATTGGCTCCTTTCCTACTCAAATAGAGTTGAGCAGGGATAGAGCCTTTTACAATCGGTATGATTGCTTTTTTGCATTAGGTGGTTTTGACTCACGAACTTCATATTTAATGATAGCTCGTCAGAACCATGAAGGCATATATGGTGCCGCTGGTGCAATTATTGGACGCATTACAACTGGGCGTCATCTTTTAAATGAATTAAAAGAAGGAGAGGTCATACTCGATATAAAACCGATAATAGAAGAGCTATCAGAGAGAAACGCATTCGTGACTGATGATCTAACGCAAACTCTTGAAGATGGAATGAGTGTCGAAACTTATATATCAATACAATTAGAGCGAGCATCTCCCGTAAATTCTGAACATTTATTGGTAATTACTCAAAAAGGAAGCATCCCGATAGATGAGAGGACTGAAACTTATTCCGCTTGTTCTCAGAACCTTGACGTGAAATTAGTACCTGAATTGACTAGTGTCAGGGAACCTGGCATGGTAACGGTACGACATGAGGGGTCGGGACAAGGTAGAGTATATTTCTACAAGACTCGCCGTCAATTAGCGCCATCGCATTCAAAGGTCGGAATAGTAATTAAAGGAATGGAATTGTTGAGGCTTTCACCAGCTGGATCCAAATTAACTGTGTTGACCGAACCTCGTCGAGTTATGGTGATAGGAATGACCCAAATCCAGGGTCAAGAGGTTCTCAAGTCTTTCGGTCTAAATCAAGTGAGAGAAGGAGACACAGCAGATGATGCAATTATCGTCGAGCAAGAGCCAGAGCTTACTATGGAAGCTTTGTACAGCGATCATATCGAGACTTATGGGGTGAGGCCTGAAAAAGTAAATGAAATTTTATTAGATGATGCAAAAGCTCCCCATGGTACCAGATATTTCAGGAAAATGACGGGTCTCGATCATAAACCAATTGGGACTTTGAAAGTACACTTTACCTTCGAAGACATGCCTATGATAACCTTTGAAGGAAATTATTCTGAGGCTGGTCACTTGATTCCGGAAAACGAATTCAAAGATAAGGCGATGAGGGGTGATATCGGAATTACGAATATGTCGCGGCCAAACCGCGGACTAATAGGAGTAAGATTGGAACCGAGTGAAGAATTCGGACCTACAGGTGAGGAAAGATACGGAACGAATATGGTGGGGAAGGTTACTAGCAGTCTGGATGATATGATGAAAGGACTTAAGGAAGGGGACATCGTGTATGTGCGGGAGGCACAAGAAAAAGAGCCACCATCTAAAAAAACAAGCAAACGAGCCAAGTCTAGATTAGCTAATTCAACAGAGAGGAAAATTAGGGGAAAATCAAAAGGGGAAGGTAGCAATGGCTAAGGAAGATTGGGAGACTCGCATGATAGTCATCTCCCCCTCATCCTCCATCACACCCGATCAGATAACACGCACTGTTCATTCATTAGGATTGAATATAACAGTAAAAGAGACTTGTTATGGAGCAATGATAGAAGGTAAAAAGGATGATGTCCGAAAAGCTTTGAAATCGATCCGCAATCTTGATCCAGATAGAATTTTCACTAAAATTCGTGGTTTCCCCATAGGCGATACGCGAAGGTGCCGAGCTCACCATGGATCTAGACCGGGTTTCACGCAGTTGGAAAAAGAATGGGAATGTCTGAGATTGATCGAAAAGGGAATTTCAGCTTCAGCTCGTGGTGAACCTATTTGTGAACCAAATCAAGTAAAGAAGCTACCTATCAAAAAATTACGCGAAATCATTGATGAGGTGTCGAAATGAAAGTATTCATCGTCCCACCTAATAGCCTAATCTTATTCGATCTGGTAGAAAGGTATGGGCATGAACCTCTTAGTTTAATGGGAGCAATTCATGAAAGAGTGACAAATCCGGAGATAGAATCTCCTCCAATCAATGTGACCCCAGAGGATGTGAAGAAGGGATTAAAATATGCAGGAATTGAGGTACCATCAGGCATAAGAGGTCGTTTGGCTGTTTGGGGTCCGTTGATTGATCAAGCGGATGCAGCGATAATCATGGAGGATGCTCCGTTTGAATTTGGTTGTGTAGGTTGTCATCGAACAGATGAGATGGTTCGCTATTACATAAAAAAGAGAAAGATACCTCACATCATAGTCAAATATCCTACTAATGAGGATGAAGCCAAGATAATGGTTGCCAGGATCAAAGAATTCTTGGAGGGCTTGAAGTGATAAAGGTTGCGCAGCTTTCTTGTGGTACGGAGTACTCAGGGGTACAGGCAGAGATTGAGAAAGCAGCCGCCACTGTGGGAGCAAAGATGGTATATCCAGATGTCGATGCCAAAGATATCGAAAGCGCTGTGGAAAAATTCGGGTTCAATCCTACTAGTGCTCAGCTCAAGTTGATGATCGCACGTGCTGTCGCTATAACAGAAGGCAAGTATGATGCTGATGCAGTTTTTATCTCATCCTGCTTCCGTTGCGCTGAAGCGGCCTTAATACGTAATGAGTTAAGAAGATGGATTCAGGAGCATTCTCGCCTCCCAGTGGTTACATATTCTTTTACAGAAAGGACCAAGAGTGGCCAATTGCTCACCAGGATGGAAGCTCTAGTTACTATTGTTGAGAGAAAAGAGCTTTTGGCTAGGGAAAGGCAGGTTGGTCTGACTGCTGGTATTGATTCTGGAAGTTCTACAACTAAAGCCCTTATCATGCGCGATAACGAAATAATTGGAAAATTTTGGCATCCCACAGGCGAAGTTATACAATGCGCCGAGGAGGCTTTAGAGAAAGCCTTATTAGAAGCTGGAGTCAATCGAAATCAATTGGAAGCTATTGGCGTAACTGGATATGGCAGATTCACCATCGGTAAGAAGCTCAAATGTGATTTGGTACAGGAGGAGCTGACCGTAAACTCAAAAGGTGCAGTGTGGCTAGCAGATCGACAAAAAGGCGAGGCAACAATAATAGACATAGGAGGCATGGATAATAAAGCGATTACTGTTAGAGATGGCATTCCAGACAATTTTACTATGGGAGGTATATGCGCCGGTGCATCAGGTCGCTTTTTAGAGCTAACAGCGAAACGCCTGAAGATAGATATCTCAGAACTTGGCGCGATGGCTGATAAGGGAGACTATAGGAAAGTTCCCATGAATTCATATTGCTCTATTTTTGGAATTCAGGACCTTGTAACATCACTAGCCGCAGGGCATTCCCTTGAGGATGTGGCCGCGGCGGCCTGTCATTCGGTAGCTGAGCAAATTTATGAGCAGCAATTGCAAGAAATTGATGTGCGTCATCCAGTGATCCAGGTAGGGGGGACTTCATTAATCTCTGGGTTAGTGAGAGCAGTGGGGAATGTAGTTGGTCAGGAGCCAATCGTTCCGCCCAACTCACAGTATATTGGGGCTGTAGGCGCGGCCTTGCTTTCATCGGGATTCCTCGAGGGTCATAGATGAATATAGTCGTAGAAGGATCAGAAGATTATGGCAATGAGATCTATGCCGAGCTTTTCGAACGCATCTTGATCGACTTAGGTTTAACTAACAGAGTGGAAGGCGCCAAATTGCTTATTTATCCAGAAAAACATCTATTTGTTGTTTCCGTTCGAATGAGACGAGCGCGTCAAGCTTTAAAGATTCCTGAAATGGCAGACTTAAGCGAAAGGGATGGAGCGACTTATATCGCAATCAGAAATGAGAGCTATGCGCCTCCATTATTGGCTTTGCTTTGGAAGCTCTTTGGGAGGGAAAGGATTGAACAACTTAGCCGGCTAGAAATTTTGGCACATGGCATCCCTATTTCACGCCTTGAGAATTTAGAGCTAAATCCAGGAGAGGAACTGAGAAAGGAGGTATTGGATGCCATCTGGAGACTTCTACCTGAAGGATTTAAAGTCAGGCGTAACCTCATTGCAGATGATGTGATGACAGTCATTTCCACAGAACATGAGATGCAGGATGAATTCATGAAGATAGGTGAAGCTTTGCATCGAGAAATGGTCCAGGGCCTCAATTTGGAAACGGAAAAAAGAAGCTATCTCGGGGAGGATGAGATGGATGTATGAGGTCCTGATGTTCGATGGAGGAGTATACCGTGTAAATGAATTATATGAGCTTGTGGAGGATATAGGTGGCTTCATCATTCAGAAGACTCAGATCCAAGTAATGATCACAGTGACCATGGCCATTCCATCTGAAGATCGCGGGGCAATCGAGGCAAAAGCTAGAGAGTTAGGGGGGAAATTGGTTGAAGTTCCATTGGCAGGTACTGAGATCGTGGTGGTTGGACCTACACTGGGCAGACATCATATGCCTCATCCCATATGTGATATAGCAGAACATTTGCGTCGTTATGGGGCCATAACAGTGGTTATGGGTCTGGCGAGGGGAAAAGGTAGACAAACAGCGCAAATAAGTGCTGATGAGAAAGCCTTTATTGAGGAGTTCGATGCGGCCGTTTTCGTGTTAGGAAATTTTGCCGATTGCATAGTTAAGGATAAAATAAGATTGTTCGAAAAAATTGAGATACCTGTAGCTGTGGTCTGTGGTCCTGAGATCCCCTCTCTTCCTTTTTGTGAGGCACTAGTCACGGGAGTGGGACGTAAAGTAGAGAGAATGCGCCGAGCTGAAGAAATCGCTAAACTGGAGGAGACAGCCAGGGCGGTACAAAAGATTATTCAGCAGAAAAGGAAGGAAATCGAGGAAGATCCCCTATTCGTTCATCCTGCAGAGGTTAAACAGCGCATAGAAACTTTAGATTATGTAAAAGAATCCCTTCGTCCCGCTCCAATCGTTCTGCATTTGGACGGTTTAAGAGTTAAGGTTCCATATGACAAGGCAAGGGAGGATATTTGCAATTTGGATGTTTTCGATCGCAAGCTCTGCGATATAGCCACCATCACTCCATCACGCTTAGGAGGAAGCACGCTGATTAAAATCATGACAAAATCTCAAGTGGAAACTAGAACTACCTTGAGCCTGAACTAATAAAATATTTTTTCCATTGCCTAGAGTAACCTCTAGCTAATTCTTAGAATGGATTTGGATGTAGATAGACTTTGTTCATTCTTAGAAAAGGGAGGAAATACTGAATTCCTATTGAATAAGTGCTTGGAAAGAAAAAAGGCTAAGTTGAAAGGAAATAACATTTTTCACTTTGACTGAAAGAACGTCATTCGCATTGCGTTTTCTGCATTGAAATCGGTAACGCAGGAATTTACGCTTTAAACGGTGTAATGCAGTCGATATTTCCTAAACTATCCAGCGCTGATATCATATTTATTTTCGGCGCCATTTCTTCTAACATATAACAGGCGCTTGCACTAAGGCGCTTCTCTGTTACACATTATTTTTAGCGGTATATGACCATAAATTTAAACGAAATATGGGTGGAGCGCAAGCAGGTCATGAGTTTTTCTATTTATCTGCTTAAATTGATAACATTGCACAAGTTGATATTTCTAAGTTAGATCCTCAGCCATTTATTTTTTTAACAAAATTGGAGAGGTCGGAAGGGAGGAGGAGGCAAAATGAGGAGCACCAGACATGTAGGAGAAAGATTCATAAGGACAGTCTCGCGCTTTTATAATTACAAGAATAAAATAGGGGTCATATAGCTTTGAAATCGGAATTAATCAAGGACCAAGGGTCATACCTCCTCGTTATGGAGCTGGATGAGAACAAAATAATTTGTGTGGGGGCTTTAGGAGAGGTGGAATTCGACAAAGGTATCTACATCTATGCAGGAAGCGCTCTTAGTTCTTTAAAAGCAAGAGTGGGCAGGCATTTTTCTAAGAAGAAAAATTTGCACTGGCACATCGATTACTTTTTGAAGGAAGCAAGACCAATTGAAGCTCTCATAATTAGAGGCAACGAGAGAATGGAATGTCTTCTTAATGAGATGGTATCTAATCTCTGGGGAACGCAACCATCATATCCTGGTTTTGGATCCTCTGATTGCTCTTGTTTAACCCATTTACACAAGGCAGGTGTTGTTAATGTTAAAAGCCTCGAGCTTTTCCTTCCTGAAAAAATTACAACTCATGATATATTTTTAAAGCAAGAGAATTTTATCTGATGCTAAATAGATACATATGCAGGATTATTTGGAGGGCGTTCGATGTTTGGCGGAAAAGAAGAGAAACTAGAAAGAAAAATAAAAGAACTTAACGCCATTAAGGCAGAATACCGCCAACAGCTTGATGATGCAGAAAGACAATTAAGAAATGGAGAGATAGATAAGGAACAATTTATAAAGATTAAGGAACGCATGGAAGAGCATTTTGAACGTTTGAACGAAAAAATAAGGGAGACGAGAGAGAAATTAAATATAATTAAAAAATAATATTTAAATAATAATTATTTATAGATTAATTGTTAGTAAGTACGATTTTTTGAAAAGTTAAAATTTAAGTCATAAAATAGTAAAAATAACTTAATATATATAAATCCTCTTATTTTAATTCGAAAGTCTTCTTATCCAATTTTAATTTTTTATTTTATAATATCTAAAATTTGCCTCCTATATAATTATATAAATTGGTTAATATTATCTCGATTTTCTCTCAATTCTCGTTTATTCTCATTAAAATGCGTTTGTTCAAAAATGTGGAATGAGACATTGAGATTACAATCACGAAACTTCGAAATTTGGTAATTAATCTGGTAAAGTTAAAGATTTATAGGATGGTTAATGATATAGTATTTGCCCGGAGGCGGAATGCAACTGGGGAATCTAGATTAGAGCCTGTATCATCTGAGGATGATACCCGCGGAATCTAGATCCATCCAAGATCTACGGATCTTGGTCCATCAATCCCGTCGAAGCTCGCGACTTCAACGGATGATGATGGATTCAAAAGCTGATCATCAGATCCCTTCGGGAGAACTGATGAAGCTGGAGAGATGGATGTCGGATCGACCTCGAAGGTGAAAGCTTCTGCAGAAGTTATCGCCCAAGAAGCTTCCGACTAAGTACCCAGAGGCGCCGTAAGCTCCGGGCATATTGATTTTTTGAAAATTGATATGATTATGAGAATTTCGTAGCAATTAATTTTTTTAAAATACAACTCTTCTGAGGTTTAGCATATGTCTCAATCACAAAGATTAAATAGTATGGATGATAAAATAGATATGCCTGGGGGCGGAAAGGCTCTAGAAGGCGAACGGAATAACAAGGGTCGCTAAGATCGATTACTTGGTCCGTTCGGTCCTATGCATCATGAGCACCATGATGTTCTGCCTTCCCTAAGGTGATAACTTGGGAAAGCAGAGCCATCCAGATGGCGCAGGCTGCGTTTATCTGGTGTGGAATGGGACATCGACCGCCGTGCTGAGTCGCCATTTTGAGGAATGGCGAAGTGGGGTCGTCGAATCTTTCCGGAGCAACGTAAACCCCAGGCATAATACGATTTTCATCTAAATCGATATAGAATAATCTTTATGTTGGAGCATCCTCTTTATTTTTAAGAAAAAATTGAAAAAAATGAATTTTTATTATTGATATATATTTTAAATTGAATTTCCAAAGAATAATTTAGAAAATTAGTTTAATTTTTATAATATAAAGTAAAAAATCAAAAACAATCGCAAGATTAACTTCTTTATTAATTTATTTCAAATTGTATACACTCATCGATCTTTTTAATCTTCGGCGGCTAGTCAAATATTCAAGGTTCAAAATAATCTGATTTTTTTAAATATATATTTAAATTTAATAAATAAAATTGTTTCAAAATTTAACCGCTCAATTTATCAAATAATTGAATTTTTTAATGTTTTATAACCTTTTAATCCTAATATGATTTGATTCAATAATCCAGTAGATGAAACTAGATGTTCTTTGGAAGTGGAATTTAAATATAGCATAGACTATCCCCAGACAGGTTCGCTATTTAATTTAACGAGGGATAATCGATGGCAGCTGCTGAGGAAAAGGTCGTCCGGGACGCCCCAATCGGTGCGGTCAAAAAGCTTGAGGCCGCGATAGGGAAGGAAAATGTGAAGACTAGCAAAATGGAGAGATTGCTTTACAGCCATGATATGGCACCATTGCCAAATATAGCCCAATTGGGCTTCTTGAATATTCCTGATATAGTAGTACGTCCTCGTAGCACCTCTGACGTTCAAAAAATCGTCCAAATTGCTAATGAGGAAGGTATACCGATAGTTCCCCGTGGGGCCTCCAGTTGGGGTTTGGGAGGTAGCATGCCAGTTTTTGGGGGAATAGTAATTGATCTTGCAGGTGGTATGAATAAGATCTTGGATATCGATGTCGACAATCTTTGCTGTACGGTAGAAGCCGGAGCAGATTATAAGAAAGTATATGAAGCGTGTCTTGCCAAAGGCCTTTTACTTGGCTCATATCCAAGCTCTTTTCCAAGTGCTACTATTGGAGGTTGGATAGCCAAAGATGGTGTCGGCATAGGCTCTTATAAATATGGAGGGCCAGGTTTGAATCTCCGCAGTATGGAAGTGGTCATGCCTGACGGCTCTGTTTGCGAGACTGGATTTAGAGATGTAGCCGACAATTCAGCTGGTTATAATCTAAATGCTCTCCAAGTAGGAGCAGAGGGCACATTGGGTGTAATAACGAAGGTGACTCTAAAGCTACAACCTTTCGGAGGAACAATCAAAAATGTTTCGTACGCGTTTTCGAAATTGCAGGATTTAGCACCTGCCCTTTGGGAATTATGCCGATCTCAAGTTATTCCATTGCATATCGCTTTTTCTGACGGCAAACACTTCGATTATCTTAGAAAAGCAGGAAAACATGCGCCTGAAGTTGGGACGATATTAAATATTGCCTTTGAAGGTTCAAAAGAGAATGTGGAAAGGGACGAGGCGGCTGTCGATGCAATGATTTCCAAACATGGAGGAAGGAAAATGCCGCCGGAGGTGGGACAACACGAATGGGATGAGCGTAGCTACGAGTTCAGGTCCAGGGAAGTAGGATTAGGATGCATCCCAGGGGAAATTGTAGTAAGATTAAAAGACTTTAGCATTGTCGCCGATAAATGCTACAAGCTCCTTGATGAATTCAAAATGGATGGAGCGATAATAGGCATAATGTGCGATCGTAATACAGTCATGTTCATGCCTTATTACTTCTTCAACCCAGATTCATTGCTCCAGATGACTTCATATGCTTTTAACAAAAAAATATCTGACATCTCTTATGAGCATGGAGGCAGACCTTTAGGATTCGGAGCTTTCTTCGCTTCAAATCTTGAAATCATACGTGGCAAAGACAATGTCCGTCAGATGAAAGCCATAAAAAATGCTTTGGACAAAAAGGAGATAATGAACCCAGGGAAATTACTGGAAATGAAGACCCGTTATGGAATAACAGTCTCTTCCAAACTTTTTGAGCTGGCTATGGATGGTGCAGGTTTAGCGAAAAAAGCTCTTCCCAAAAGCAATGAGTTTGAAGAGAAAGCTGAAATATATGAGGAAGAAAGGAAGAAAAAGGGTCTAGGCGGTCACCAGCATTAGGGTTGGTGTAAAGACACCTTTAAACCATTTAAATTCTTATCTTATTTTTTATGCGATATAATATTATCTGCTCAATATGTTTTTGAATTTCCCGTTGAATCGAATGAGCCAAAAAAATGAGTAGGGGTTTTATTGCAAAATCGGAATGAGCGCCTATTATATTAAATGGGAATTGCTTTTTTTCTCACTCGAAAGATTTGTTAAAAATTCCATCAACTAGCCACGAAATGTAACAATGATTACACCATTTATCATACATAATAAGGCAGTCAATTTGGCATCGAAATCATTTCACTCATTTCCATTGTAAGGAATGTTTTCTAAAAAGGCCGGGCTACAAATTCATCACAACAGGAAGGCCCTAATCGATGAAAGTTTTGATCACATTTTCAGCATTTCATCTCTTACCTCATTGAAAAAATTGTATTTCACCTATAAATCGATTTAACTCTTGCAACTCAATATATCATCAAGCCTTAGACCATTTCTCTGGATCCGAATCGAATTTTTTCTTGCAACCTGGAGCGCAGAAATAATATTTCTTGCCTTTATACTCGGATGTCCACTTAGCCGTTTTTTCTTCAACCTCCATTTTACATATCGGATCTATAGCCGTCATTTCTTCACCTCACTAGTGTATTTCCTCACGATTTCTGGTGTGTAACGTTTTAAGAGGGCTGCATTCGTTACTACAGAAACTGAACTCATCGCCATAGCTCCAGCTGCGACGATTGGTGGGAGCAGAGCACCAGTGAATGGGAAAAGCAATCCTGCAGCAATAGGTATCCCTGCTGTGTTGTATCCAAATGCCCAAAATAAATTCTGACGTATCTTTGCCATGGTCTTTCGGCTTAATTGAATCGCAGCGACTACATCCCTTGGGTCGTTTTTTATTAGAACGATATTTCCTGATTCCATGGCTACATCAGTACCTGAACCAATGGCGATTCCTACATCTGCCTTTGCTAGAGCGGGGGCATCATTCACGCCATCGCCAATCATAGCTACTACCTTGCCCTGCGCTTGCAATTTTTCAATCTCTTTTATCTTTTCCTCTGGAAGTACTTCTGCCATGACGTTCTCTACTTCCAAAAGTTTACCAACAACCAAAGCTGCTCTTTTGTTATCACCTGTTATAATTGCTACTTCTATCCCCATCCGCTTCAATTCATCCACTGCTTCTTTAGAGGATGGTTTCAATACATCCGCGACCCCAATAATTCCTATTATATCGTTATTTTTAGCAACTAGCATGGCTGTCTTGCCTTCATCCTCTAACCTACTTGCCATCTCTTCCGGGAAATTGGTATTAATCTTATAGTCTTCCATTAGGCGCCTATTGCCAATTAATATCTTCATTCCATTCATTGAAGCTATAACGCCCTTGCCAGGTATCGATTCGAAATCTTCTGGATCCCTTAATTCAAGGTTCATTTCTACAGCTTTTTTAACTATCGTCTTTCCCAATGGATGCTCCGAACCCTTTTCTGCAGACGCAGCGATAAATATAAGCTCATTTTCACTTACCGAATAAGGAATTACATCTGTTACCTCAGGCTCTCCCTTAGTCAAGGTCCCTGTTTTATCAAATACAGCAACTTGAATTTTACCAGCAATCTCTAAAGCCTCCCCATTTTTTATTAAAATCCCTAACTCTGCTCCTTTCCCTGTACCCACCATAATAGCTGTTGGCGTTGCCAGTCCTAAAGCGCAAGGACAGGCTATAACTAAAACTGATATGAAAGCTGTAAGGGAGAAGGCGAATCGAGGAGCTGGCATAATAAAAAATAAATCATATGCGAAAAAATACCAAATAGTAAAAGTTGCTAAGGCAATTAGAATAACGATCGGAACGAATATACTTGCTACCTTATCTGCTAGCCGTTGTACAGGTGCTTTAGATGCCTGCGCATCCTCGACAAGCTTCACGATTTGAGCAAGGGTTGTCTCTGATCCAACTTTAGTGGCACGAGCTTTTAGAAAACCACTCCTATTAATCGTTCCTCCTAATATCTCGGCACCGGGTCCTTTTTCAACTGGGGTGCTTTCACCAGTTATCATCGACTCATCAACGGCAGACTGACCTTCCATTACCAGACCATCAGTGGGGATTTTTTCACCTGGTCTGACGAGGAAAATATCTCCAACAACTAGATCATCCACTGTTACTTCAACTTCAACATCGTCCTTAAGGATACGGGCAGTTTTAGGCTGAAGATCCATCAATCTTCGTATTGCCTCGGAGGTGGAGCCTTTCGCTTTGCTCTCTAGATACTTACCAAAAAGTATCAAAGTTATAATCATTGCCGATGTATCGTAATATATATCTTGAAATGGAACGAGTGGCGGGAAAAAGGTTACAGCAACACTATAAAAATAGGCAGCACTAGTACCAACAGCGATTAAGGTATCCATATTTGCTTTTCGATTCGAAAGCGCCTTGAACGCCCCTTTATAAAAGCGATATCCTGCAATGAATTGGACCGGCGTTGCCAGAATAAATAGTATATAATTTCCATAGTGCATAATTAAATGTTGATCGCCAAATGACGCGAACATCATAAGCATGGACAAGATCATGGTTGGTATGGAAAGTGCAAGGGAAAAAGCAAGCATCATTTTTTGACGTCTAGTTTCCAATCGTCGCAATTCCCTTTCGGCATCTATATTCTCTGCTTCTATGACTTCGTAGCCTGCATCGATTATTGCTCTCTTTATCTGACCTAGTCTTACCATTTGAGGATCATACTTTACTTTTACATTTTCTAAGACCAGATTAACTATAGCAGAATGCACCCCTTGAAGGCCCATCAAAGCTTCTTCCACTGTATTGGCGCAAGATGCACACGTCATCCCACCGATAGAAATCGTAGCTTCGCTGACTAATGCCTCATATCCTGCTTCCTTCACCGCATTAACCATCTTATCGATATCGGTCTTTTTAGGGTCATAGATAACAGTAGCACGCTCAGTCGCAAGGTTTACTGTGGCTTTCTCTACACCTTCAAGATCAGACAATCTTCTTTGGATGGTTTCAGCACAAGATGCACATGTCATTCCTGCAAGGCCGAAACTCGACATTCTGGTTTTCTTATAGTTATCTTTTGACTCACTTTCCGAGTCTTCTTTTATCTCCATCATGTTCAATAAGTGCTGAATCAATTGAAGTAAATTACTATATTCATTTATAGTTCAGATAAATCATTTACGCTTAAATAATAAATCAAAATGCTTATTTCCAGATTTTATCTCATAAGCAAAGTTTTAAAATAAAAAATAAATATCATTGAGATGCGGATAATATTTTTTAAGAGCCTTAATGGAATCGATATTTAAATATTTCGTATTTTTAAACCTGTTTGAGTACCTGAGTTGGGTGGATAACTTACAAATTATTGTCGAGCTTACCTACTTTTAGCAGCAACGTTGAATTATGTGAAAAGTTTGGTGCAATTAAATAGATTATAAGGCATTCTTTGGCGCTAAGAGTCTGTGAGAATCAACGTCATTAAAATAATGGTCTGTCCAGTCAGCACCCACCCCATATGAGAAAAATTGGCTGAAAGCAATCATATAGGAAGAGCAATTATTTCAACAATTATCGCATTTATATTCGATTTTACTCGAGCTAATAATTATTAATGGATTTTAAATTTTGTAATATTATATTAAAGAAATAATTATTAATACATTTAAATTATTAATAGAAGATATGTGTGGTGAAACTTAGGCATCATGTTGAAGATGAACTTAACTAGTTTAATGGTGTGCGATTTCTAAGTTGAGCCATATTAAGGTATTAGCGCAAAATTTTAAATGAATTTCAATAAATATAATGTATGCTAATCTTAGTGCGCTAAACCTAATAAAAAATAAATTAAATCTAAAAGATGTTCAACAAAACGAAGCTATAGCCTCTATCTCTATCTTAGCCCCCAATGGTAGTCTAGAAACCTCTACGACTGAACGTGCTGGGGTCGATAATTGAAAGAATGATGCATAAACAAGATTCATTTCCTTGAATTCAGTTAAATCAGTCATGAACACGATTGTCTTTACAACATCTTTTAAACTTAAATTTAAAAGTGATAATATTGCATTGATATTTTTTAGACATCTAGTTGTTTCAGCTCCAATTCCTCCCTCTACTAATTGCCCTGTACTGGGATCTATACCCAATTGACCTGAAACGAAAACAAGGTTTCCACACTCCATAGCCTGGGAATACGGGCCTATAGGTCTAGGTGCATCATTGGAAAAAATGCTTCTTGACATGTTTTAGTATAATAAGCATTTCAAGATATTAAATTGCTCGCGAATCTATCCCTGATATATTTTGGAAGTTCAGCAATACTCTGTAATATTGTATTACAACCATGATTCAGCCACATTTCTTTTGTTATTTGGCCGGTGAGAACACCTAAAAATTGAGCCCCAGCAGCCTTAGCGCATTCCAAATCCATCACGTGATCACCGACGTATAAACAATTTCGTGGCCTCTCGTTAATGCTCTGAGCCGCTCTTTCTAGTGCTAAAGGATTTGGCTTGGCTTCTTCTAATCGATAATCATCCCTGCAAATGTAGTAACTGATATACTTATTCATTCCTGTGATAGCCAAGACCTTGCTTGCATATTCTCTGGAAGCTCGCGTTAGTATTGCTGTGGGTAAGCCCCATCTCTGCATTTCATAGAGCACTTCTTTCGACCCAGTGATTGGGCGTATATGGTCAATAGCTTTAATTTCAATAGATGTTAGTATGGTATTTATTTCATAATCGATTTCTTCTTCATTTTTATATTTTTTATTATATAATATACTTTTTTTGCCATAATAAATATTATCTGTAATAGTCCAGGATAAGTCAACGCTAGAATGGTCAGCCCCCATCTCAATAAGCTTTTTTACAATAGCCATTCTCATACCATAATAATCTATACCACTTTTTACTAGCGTGTCGTCCAAATCAAAGATTATGGCTTTTATAGTTCTCAAGGCTCCCATCTGTCGAAGTCATCTCCTGCTTCTGAATTATCTCTATGCAGAATTGCTTTCTTATTATTGGGAAGTTGTGTTTTTAATCCTCGTTCTATGTTATTTTTAAATGGGATCCAAATTTCCACTTTTTCGTATATATAGAATCTTGTAGAGCGTAATCCATCACCTTTTTTTATGCTATTCTATAAAGTGAGTATTCTTAAGAAAAGACGCTCTTCATACAACATAAGACGTTTATAATGATCTTTGAGCTAGCATTTGCATTAATATATTTAGTGTAATAATTTCCATTAATATTCTAAAAACAGATATGGAAAAATTTGTTTTATTTCAATAATGGTTTGCCAGGCGCTATAACTTTTTTAAATATTTTCTAAAACTATTTTAAAAAATTTTATCATTTTTCTTATAGTGATTTTACTTCAGCCCCAAGGTGACCAGAAGCGTCTACCCAGCCGATTGCCATATGTGGTGTATTGAATGAATAGGCCATTTTCCCTTCTTTAGAAATTAAAATGACCCCCCCAAAGCCATTTACTCTTTTCTCTAAATATAAAATAGAATCTTTTACTGCAGACCACTCAGTTTTTCCTCGTTCAAGGAAATCACACACCTTTCTTGCTAATACAGTCTTCATTATCGACTCCCCCCATCCTGTTGCTGAAACGCCTCCTATATTGCTATCAGCATAATTTCCGCAACCAACTAAAGGTGAATCACCAACTCTCCCTGCCATTTTATTCGGTGTCCCTCCAGTAGATGTCGCTGCTGCTATCAACCCCTCGCTGTCTATAGCCACTGCCCCAACTGTACCTTTTTGCTTATAATCTCCATCGGCCTTCCTAAAAAAGGATTTCTGATCGAAAGTTTTACTGGCCTGGATAGACCTCCATCTTTCCAATTCGCGGCAGGTCAGCAATTCTGGTACTTCTATCTCTTCCATTCCTATGGATCGTGCGAAGCGCAGCGCCCCTTCACCTACCAGCATGCAATGTGGAGTGTTGTCCATAACTGCTCTTGCCAATGAGACGGGATGTAAGATATGTTGTACTGCAGCCACAGCCCCTAATCCCAAATCGTCTCCTTCCATAATGATTGCATCTAATTCGATTTCGCCGTCTTTGTTTAGAAATGAACCTCTACCAGCATCAAAAGTAGGATCTTCTTCCATATGTCGTACTGCATTCTCGACTGCATCAATGGCGGATCCCCCATTTAGCATTTTACGGTATCCAGCGGCAGCGGCTTGCTTGCATCCATTCTTATGATTTTCATGAGCTTCCAAGGGTATGTCCCATGCCCCCCCATGTACAATTATTGCCGGTCTCAAATCATCACATCCATTCCGGAAGTAATATTGTATCAGATAAATATGTTTAAAATTGAAAAATAATATCGCGTTTGGTTTTTTTTGATATTATTCAAAGTTGCTTATGAATTTTCATTCATTTTTCCACTCAGATAATTGGCATAACCACTCATATCTAATAGGCCATGGCCTGAGAGATTAAATGCAATAACTTTCTCCTCATTATTTTCCTTTGCTTTTCTTGCAAGTTCTATCGCGACTGCGATGGCATGGGTGCTCTCTGGTGCAGGGATTATTCCTTCTGTTTGGGCAAATAAAATACCTGCGGAAAACGTCTCTTTCTGAGGAACGCTCTTTGCTTTTATTAGGCCTAATTTTGCCGCTAGGCTTACAGTTGGAGCCATACCATGGTATCTTAGACCCCCAGCGTGAATAGGTGAAGGCATGAAATCATGTCCGAGAGTGTACATTTTAAAAAGTGGAGTTAGTCCAGCTGTATCTCCGAAGTCATAACGATATTCTCCTTTAGTAATAGATGGAACTGATGTCGGCTCCGCCGCAATAAACTCAGTTTCGATAGACCGGTCTTTTAGCTTCTTACCTAGCATTGGGAAGGCAAAACCTGCGAAGTTGCTTCCACCACCTACGCACCCTATCATATAATCTGGGACCACATCGATCTTCTCAAACTGCTTTATTACCTCCTGTCCTATGACAGTCTGATGTAACATTACATGATTTGCAACGCTTCCCAGTGAGTATTTGCAGCTGTCTGAATGTACTGCTGTTTCAATGGCCTCACTAATTGCAATGCCTAGTGATCCTGTGTTTTGTGGGTTTTGCTCCAATAGTTTTCTTCCAAATTCTGTTTCCATAGATGGAGAAGGGTACACTTTTGCACCGTATGTTTCCATCACATATCTTCTATAAGGCTTCTGGTCGTATGAGACTCGAACCATGAACACCTTACAGTTCAACCCAAATATGCGGCAGGCTAGGGCCAACGAAGACCCCCATTGTCCAGCGCCGGTCTCTGTTGTAAGGTTTTGAATGCCCTGTCTCATATTATAAAATGCTTGGGCTAAAGCCGTATTTGGTTTATGACTTCCAACGGGTGAGAGATCTTCTCTTTTAAAATAGATTTTAGCCGGGGTCTTTAACGCTTTCTCCAATCTGATAGCTCTTACCAATGGGCTGGGTCGATTTAACATTATTAATCTATCTCTGACTTCTTCTGGAATGTCTATATATCTTTCAGTCGACATTTCTTGCCTAATAATCTCATCAGGGAAAATAGCACGAAATTCTTCAAATTTCAAAGGCTCTTTAGTACCTGGATTTAATGGTGGTGGAAGCGGCTCAGGTAAATCAGCTACTATATTATACCATTTTTTAGGTATATCGTCCAAGTCCAAAGTCACTCGGATGTCTGTTTTTGACTTCATGTCTCAGTGTAATCGTTAGTCAATATATAACATTTTTGAGTATAAATGTATAATATTGTGCATTTAAAACTAACTCCTAATAAATATTTAATCATGCATTTATGTATAATGAAAAATTAGGTGGACCGACTTCGGACCAAAATAGGAGAGGGGGGAAAGCACCTAACGGAGGGAAAGGCGTCTTTGTTGCCCGAAGCCGGTGGTTGCGTTGCGTTGAATTTAACGCCCGCTGATACCTAACTCCTTTCGTAACTTTATAAACATAGTCATCTGGCAATCAATCTTGATTATTATATTATAGTTAATTTTGCAAAAGTTTAAGATTCAACTCGTAGCGTATCCGCAAGCTGGACAAACCAATGCCCCCTCTTCATATCTCATTAATGATCCACAATCTGGGCAAGGAGCCTGGAATTTAACGGAAGTAAGAACTTGCGATGGCCTTGACCCCTCTCGATATACAGTTATACCCTTACATCCAAGTTCATGGGCTTTCAAAAACACTTCTCTAACATCTTCAACACGCGATTGTCTGGGCAAATTGATCGTCTTAGACACAGCATTATCTACATATTTTTGAAAAATAGCTTGCATTTGCACTTGTTCAAGAGGTGGAATATCAAAACTGGTGACAAAAATCTCTTTTATATCTTTCGGAATGGTTTCAATTCTCGAAAGAGAATGTTCTCTTGCTAATTTTTCCATTAACACCTCGTTAAAAAACCCTCTTTCTTTAGCCACTCTTACAAAATAAGGATTCACTTCCTGAAGGTGCGTTCCTTCCATAACGTGCTTTACATACGTAATGGCATAGAGAGGTTCTATGCCGCTTGAACATCCAGCTATCATGCTAATTGTCCCAGTAGGTGCAATAGAGAGCAATGTAGCATTCCGCCTTTTAGACATTATAGGGCCTTTAGCACGTGGGAAACAACCTCTTGTCGAAGCGATATTTTCAGAGGTCCTTATCGCTTGATCTCTAATGAATGAAATTATTCTCTCTGCTATTTCGAATGATTCCTTGGAACCATAGCGAATTCCTAACTTCAATAATATATCCGCAAATCCCATGATACCTAATCCTATTTTGCGATTACCATGTACCACTTCATTAATTGCTGGTAAAGGATATCTACTGACATCAATCACATTATCAAGAAAACGAATTGCTACATCCACGATAGATGCGAGTCTGTCCCAATCTATTTTGTAATTTCCGTCATCAATTAAAAATCTATTCAAGTTGATGGAACCTAGATTACACGCCTCATAAGGGAGAAGAGGAACCTCCCCACAGGGATTGGTTGCTTCAATAGGACCTTGGTCAGGTGTAGGATTAGCTGCATTAATGGTATCAATAAAAATCATACCAGGATCTCCACTCCTCAATGCCGAACTACAAATCTGATCCATTATAGATGAAGCATCTCGTCTGCCAACCGCCTTACCCGTTCGTGGATTGATTAATTCATATTCCTGTTTCCTTCTAACTCGCTCAATAAATTCATCTGTTGCTGCAACTGAGATATTGAAATTGGGAAAAGAACGTAGGTCGTCTTTGCAATGAATAAAGGCTTCTATATCTGGATGATCCACCCGTAAAATCCCCATAGAAGCCCCTCTTCTTCTCCCGCCTTGTTTAATGGCTTCAGTCGCAGCATCAAAAACCCTCATGAATGAAATCGGCCCTGAAGCTATACCCGCCGTTGATCGAACGACATCTCCTTGAGGTCTAAGGCGAGAAAATGAGAAACCTGTTCCTCCTCCAGATTGGTGAATAATAGCTGCATTCTTAATGGCTTCAAATATACTTTCAATGCTATCCTCTATAGGTATTACAAAGCAGGCAGCTAATTGTTGCAATGGGGTTCCAGCATTCATTAGCGTAGGTGAGTTTGGAAGAAAATCTAGACTTCTCATTACTTGGTAAAATTCTTCTTCTTCTGAACGGCGTGAGCGGCCATCATTATAAAATTCATTAGCAGAAGCAACATTTTTGGCCACTCTTCTGAAAAGATCTTCTGGTGTTTCTACAATTATGGAATTTTCGTCTCTAAGGAGATATCGATGTCGAAGAACAGCTACTGCATTCGGCGTTAGCTCTGGGAATGCTTGGCCTTCCATATTTAATACATTTCTTTAGGATGAGATTAATTCTTTCTAATATTATTGGTATAAACATTAAAGCATTCATATTATATGGTTATGAGTATATTTCATTTCGGGAGAATACGGAATCTTGCGATACGTAACTAGAATCGAGGTTCTACCAGAATATATGCCAATGAAAGCAATCGATTATTTCGATTCGGACGGCTCGGATTTCGTTGAAAGCTCAGTTCGGGTCATGTCATTAAAGGGGAATAAGGAATAATGATAATTAATATCTCAACAACAAAAGAAATGAAAATCGAATTGATTTCCCAAGGTCTAGGTCGCGAAATTTCGTCATTCCTCTATGGGATCGGGTAAAGATGTCTAATGAATATATTCAAAGTAGCAGAGAGATAATAACCATTGAAGAAGGTAAGGAATATCATGTTACGGTTGTTGATGTAGGGAAGCAGGGTGATGGCATTGCTAGGATAAACGGCCTCATTATATTCGTTCCAGGAGGCAAGCCTGGTGATGAAATTGATATTAGAATAATAAAATTGGGACGACGATGTGCTTTTGCAGAAAAAATATAAATTTTTTGAATTAGGAGGTGAATTATTCGAATTCTTTTCAAATTATAAAAATGATTAATTATTTTTATTTCCTCAAAGCAAATCAAACATTTTTAATAATAAATTGTCAGGGGTTTTACAAGAAAATAACTTTTTCAGTGCTGTTAATTTTTATAATTATTCTTTTTTCTATTCAAGATTTCAGCTATTCTCAAATTTTTAATGCTGTCGATTATTTTATCTGAAGTATAGAATCCCTTATTACTGAACCATGTGTTAAAAAGTGAGAAAGGAGTAACTTCGAAAACTTGTTTTTCGAATTGTACTTCTTTGATTTTGCTAGATGACCTTAAAGGATCCACGCAATTAAAAGGTAAAATTTTATTCTCTGCTGCCACTATATTGCAACTAATACCAGACTCACGACAAGCCAAGGCCAGCGATCGTGTACCAATTTTATTTACA